>DAOVHN010000086.1 GCA_030671915.1 Pseudomonadota bacterium | reverse complement strand
GGATGTGCCAGCCGAATTCATGGATCCGCGCGGCGACGGCTTCGAGGATATCCCAGGGCACGGCCCCGCCCGGCAGCATATGGAAGCGCGCCCCGCGCCCGCCGAGTTTCGTCAGCCACTCCAGCTCTTCATCCGGCGTCTGATCGTCGACCACGAACACCGCGCGGGCCTGGTCGCCGAAAGCCGCCATGGCTTCGATCTGGCAGGAATTGTCCATACCGTAGGTGGTCGGCTGGACCACCACCACGCGTTCCAGCCCCAGATGCGCCCGCACGGCCTTGTAATCCTTGATCCAGGCGTCGTCCGGCGTCATCAGGGCGGTCGGCGCCGAGGGGACTTTCGCATTGTAGAAATGCATATGAGTGTCGCAAGCGCCCGGCGGCGACCGCAGCTTCGGCTTCGGAGAATCGGCCGTGATCTTGCGGAAGCCCATATCTATCGTCCTTCCCAATTTGCCTTCAGGCGGCTGGCTTCCTTCGGATTGACCGCGCGCGGTGGCATCCGGCCCTGCAGCATCGCCTGGACCTGCTCGACCGGACTCATGGTCTGCGGCCTTGCCGCCTGAATGGTGAGCCCGCCCAGATGCGGCGTCGCCACCACGCCGGGCAGGGTGGCCAGATGCGGCGAAGGACGCTGGTCCTGGGCACGACCGACATCCATGGCCAGCGCGGCGAAGCGGCCGGCCTGGAACGCCTCCTCCAGCGCCTCTTCATCGACCAGGTCGCCACGCGAGCAATTCACCAGGAACGCCGTCGGCTTCATCAGCGACAGGGCGCGCGCATCGATCAGCTTTTCCGTCTCTTCGGTAGCCGCCGCCAGTGGCAGCACGAAGTCGGACTCTTTCAGCAGGGCATCGAAACCGGTCTGTTCGACGCCAGGCGCATCAACGGTCTTGTAGGGGTCGTTGACCAGCACCCGCATGCCCATGGCCACCAGGATACCCGCCAGATACTCGCCGATCGCACCATAACCGATGATGCCCGCGGTGCTGTCGCGAAGCTGCACGCCAAGCCTGGTTTCCGGCTCCCGCCCCTCATGGTAGGCCATGGTCGATACCGATACGTTCCGGGCCAGGTCCAGCATCAGAGCCAGAACCATCTCGGCGGTGGACGGCACGAATGTCGCCGGTGCGTTGGCAACCAGCACCCCATTGCGCGATGCGGCCTCGACATCGATGGTGCGGACATCCAGCTGCGGACGAAGAAGGGCGATCAGGCCGGGCAGGCTGTCGAAGGCCGCCGCCGGGAACGGCGTCGCGCGATGGACGACGATGACGTCGCAACCCGCCGCGGCCTCGATCAATTCCGGCGTGGTCAGGTTCCGGTCTGTGGGATTGAGAACCACTTCGCCCAGACCGCGCAGAGGTTCCATCGCCCAGTGGAAATACATCTCCCGGTCTTTCGGGTTGTGCGTCACAAAGATTTTCATGCTTCAATCCAGTGGTTTCGGCGGCGTTACGCCGCATTTTCCGGCCCAGTCCCGCAGGCTGTCCATGATGCCGGGATAGAGTTCCACCCCGTCGGCCAGGGCAATCGCACGGCGGGCCAGGGCGCCCTCCCCCGGCATGCGCACCGGCGGATCGCCCGGCCGCACCTTCGACTGGCGGCAATGATCCGCGCTCCATGACATTTCGCGGGTAAAGGCCTCGGTACCGCCGAAGGCCCGCGGGTCGAAGACCTGCATGAAGACGGTGGCGCCCCAGTGGTCGACCCCATCGGCGCGGCCATGGCCGGCCAGCCCGGCCGTCAACGCCTCGACGATCAGCGCCATGGCGAACCCCTTGTGGCCCAGATCGAGCCCGCCCAGCGGCATGACGGTCCCCGCAGGGTCCGCAAACAGCACCGACGGGTCATCGGTGGCCTCGCCCGAGGCATCCTTGATCCAGCGGCCCGGGAACCGTTCGCCCCGTTTGTTCAGCCGCATCGACAGGCCGTTCGTCGTGGTCGACATGCTGATATCGATAAGGATGGGGTCGCCGTCCGTCGGAATGCCGGCGGCCAGCGGGTTCGGCGAACACCAGGGCGTCAGCCCGCCATGGGGCGCGACGGTGAAGGTCTCCGGGTCCGAACAGCTCAACAGCACCATGAGGCCGCGGTCGGTCACTGGTTTCAGATAGGCGGCCAGCGCCGCGATATGGTGACTGCGGCGGATCACGCCGGTCGCCGAGCCGTAGCGCGGGGCGCGCTCGCACAGTTCCTCCAGTTCCCGCGTCACCAGCCAGGGGCCCGGCAGGTAGCGCCCGTCGATGGTTCGCACCGCCCCCTTGTCCGAGAGGATTTCCGGCTCGCCGTCCAGTGTCATGGCGCCGGCCTCTATGCTCTTCAGATAGGGAATGAGCAGTTGGAGGCCATGGGTCGTGTGGCCCATCAGGTCGCCCTCGACCAGAATATCGGCGACCACCAATGCCCGATCGCCAAGCATTCCAGCCTTACCCAGCAGATCGAAGGCAAACTCTTGAAGATCGCTTGCCCGCCAGCGCGGACTTTCCCCTGTCTCGCTTTCTTGCATGGCTACATATGCGAATACATGAGGCGCCCGGGCGTCGGCAGTTCGCATTGCAGAATGCAGCCGCTTTCGGACTCTGTGATATAAAGCGTCCGGCGCTCCGGCCCGCCATAGGCGATGTTGGTGGTAGCCAGCCCTTCGCGGGAGCGGATACGGTAAAGCGGCTCGCCAAGCGGCGAAAAGACCCAGACCGAGCCCAGGCCGACATGGGCGACAACAAGATTGCCGGCCTCGTCGATGGCCAGCCCGTCAGGCCCGCCATGCCCGCCCGAAAGCTGCAGGAAAGTGCCGACCTTGAAGGTGCCGCCGTCGGGTAGCAGCGGCACGCGCCAGACCGCGTTGGCCCGGGTCACGTTCAGATAGCAGAGATTCTCGTCCAGGTTCAGGACCAGCCCGTTGGGGCTGGGCACCGTATCGATGAGGCAGTCGAGGCGGCCTTCCGTCGTGTAGCGGTAGAGGCAACCCGTAGGGTCGTGCCAGCCCGTCAGCCCCTGGTCGGTAAAGAACAGGTCTCCGCTGCTGGCGAACACCAGGTCGTTCACCCCCTTGAACGGCTGCAGCCGATTGCGGGTCAGGTAAGGCGTGACGGCGCCGCTATCGGGATCGAGCTGCATGATCCCGTTCCTGTAGTCCGCGATGAAGATCCGCCCGTCCTTGTGGATCTTCAGCCCGTTCGGTTCGCCGTCATATTCGGTGACGAGATCGATATCGCCGCCGTCCGGCGAAATACGGAAGACGCGGCCATAGGCGACGTCCACCACATAGAGATTACCCGCCAGGTCGAAGGATGGCCCTTCCAGGAAACAGTCGGTTTCCCGGCCGCCCTGCTGGACCTCGACCCAGGGCGACGGCCTGCCCTTGATCCGGAACTTGTCCGGAATGCGGGCGAAGACCGTCGTATCCAGGTCTTTCGGCGGGTCGAACAGCATCAAACCGCCTGCGCCTCGGCCAGGCCGGGCATGGCGAAGCCGCGCTTGTCGAGTTCGGCCAGCATTTCAGTCTTCTGTTCGAGGGTCAGTTCGACCAGCGGCGGGCGAACATATTCCCAATCCGTATCACCCGAATAATGCGCAATTGCCGCCTTCAGCGCCGGGATCATCGGGAACTGCTGCATCATCTGGCGCAGGTCGTTCATTTTGTCCTGCATCGCCTGGGCGTCCGGCGACTGCCAGTTGGCGGCAAGCGCGGCGATCGCGCCCGGATTGATGTTGGCGGTAGCCGAGATGCAGCCGGCGCCGCCGTTCTGCATGCTCTTCAGCAGTACGGTCTCGTTGCCCGGGAACATCGCGAAACCGGGAAAACGCTTGAGCATCGCCTCCATATTGCTCCAGTCGCCGGAGCTGTCCTTGATACCGACGACGGTGTCCGGATATTCTTTCAGCAGGCGTTCGATCAGGTCCAGGCTGATCGGCACCTGCGAGACCTGCGGGAAATGATAGAGATAGACCTTGAGGTTCGAATCGCCGACCCGCTGGATTACCTCGGAATAGCCGCGGAACAGACCCTCGTCGCTGACGCCCTTGTAATAAAAGGGCGGCAGCATCAGCACGCCGCCGCAACCGAGTTTGACCGCATGGGATGTCAGGCGAACCGTATCGGGTATGGCGCAGGCGCCGGTGCCCGGCATCATGCGGCCAGTATCCAGCCCGGCGTCGACCAGCGCATCCAGCAGGTCGATCTTCTCCTCCGCCGAAAGCGAGTTGGCCTCGCTGTTTGTGCCAAAGATCGCGAGGCCGCAATTCTGGCTCAGCAACCAGCGGCACTGGCGCACCAAGCGGCCAGCATCGGCACTGAGGTCTGCATTGAAGGGGGTGACAACCGGCGACAGCACACCGGACATCTTTTCGGGTCCACTCATCGATAAACTGCTCCGTTACGTTGATAGCTTGTGAAATTCAGGTCGGGCGGTCGGGCGGCGGGGCAGTGCTGCCCCGCACGATCAGATTGACCGATATCTGCGGCGCCAGAAGATTCGGCCGGTTTTCGATGGCGGCCAGAAGATAATCCGCCGCCGCCTCGCCAATCTTGTCGGCCGGCACGTTGATTGTCGTCAATGGCGGCACCAGTTGCGAGGCAAAATCCAGATCGTCGAACCCAACGATCGAAACCTCACCGGGGATCTTGATTCCCTGGCGCTGGCATTCCAGCATGGCCCCGAAGGCCAGCACGTCATTGCCGCAAATTACCGCCGTCGGGCGGTTCTTTTCCGTCATCAGCGCGCGCATCGCCAATTGTCCGTCGACGATGCGATAGGGGCGTTCGATCAAGCGCTCCTGCTTCAGCGGCAAGCCGCGCGCCTTCAGTGCCTTGCGGATGCCCTTTACCCTGGCGATCGCGCGGTCGTTGGATTTCGTTACGCCGGCGATAACACCGAAATTCTTGTGGCCCAGATCGAGCAGAAAATCCGTCATCTGGATAGCGGCTGCCATATTGTCGAAACCGACCGAGGGCACCCGGGGATCGCCGGACATCACCCAGGTATCGACGAAGGGAATGTTCCGGCTGCGCAGGAAATCGTTCAGGCCGGTGCTATGCAGGGCGCCGACCAGCATAATCCCGTCGACGCCGCGGGTCACAAGGGTTTCCACCTGCTGGCGTTCCTGGTCCATGTCGTAGCCGCAACTGGCGACAAAAAGCGTGTAGCCGGCCTGGGTCAGGCGTTTTTGCAGCGCCTCAACGCCGATCGCGAAATTCGGATTTTCCAGGGTCGGCACCACTGCGCCGATGGTATGGGTACTCTGCGAGGCAAGCGCGCGAGCAGCCGCATGGGGCACATAGCCCAGTCGGTCGGCGGCATCGCGCACCCGGCGGCGCACATCGTCGCTGACCTTGACGCTGTTATTGAGAGCGCGCGAGACACTGGCGATCGATACGCCAGCCGCATCCGCCAGATCCTGCACGGTGACGTTGTCGCCGCCGCGTGAAGACCGTCTCACACTCCTTCGTTCAGCCATAATACCCCGCCCCGTTCGCCGCCGCCACTGACGGCGGCGGCATCAGTCGATCTTGTTCAGATCGCCGGAAAATTCCATGGGACAGAACATACCGCCATGGAAGGGTTTGGCAATCGGATGTTCTGTATCTTCCTTGGCGTAGAGCTCCACCGCGTAATCCTCGGCATTGTCCCGCGGCCTGTAGCCAAGCCAGTCGACCTTGGAATTATCCCATTTGTTGCGCGTGTTGTTGGACACGCCATAGACCGCCACGAAATGATAATCGGGATGGTCGATGCAGCGTTCGATAAGATGCACCGTGTCGGAATGACTGATCCAGGTCATCAGCTGGCGCAGATCCTGCGGCTTCGGCTGAAAGGAACCGATGCGCAGGCAGGACACGGCCATTCCGTGCTTGTCGGCGTAAAGCCGGCCCAGCGCCTCGCCATAGACCTTGCTGACACCATAGCGGCTGTCGGGACGGGGCTGGACGTCTGTGTCAATAACCCCGGCGCGCCGGTAATATCCGACCGCATGGTTGGAGCTGGCGAAGACGACGCGCTTCACGCCGGCGCGCCGCGCCGCCTCGAACACGTTGTAACAGCCGATCAGGTTCATCGGCAGGATCTTTTCCCATTCGTCTTCAACAGGTATGCCGGCCAAATGGACCACGCAGTCGACCCCCTCCATGGTGGCTGCGGTCGCATCCAGGTCGCGGATATCTGCGTTTTCGAAGATTTCCTCGCCGGGCGCGGCTTCGCCCAGCGGCTTGATGTCCGACAGGGCGAGGGTCTCATACTTGCCCTTCAGCCCTTCGCGCAACACCGACCCGATGGTGCCGGCGGCGCCTGTAATCAGGACCTTTTTCGGGTTCCATAGTTCGCTCATGCCGCTTGTCCTCTTACGAAATCACATGTTCGGTGGCGGGATCGAAGAAATGCATCCGATCGGCCGGCATTGAAAAGTGGAGGCTTTCGCCCACTTTGGCGCCGAAGTTCGGATCGATACCCGCGACGATCATCGACTGCCCACCGGCCGCAATATCCAGCAGCATCTGCGCGCCAAGCTGTTCGATCACCTCGACCCCGGCATCGAAGGCGCAGGCGTTGCCGCCGCCGTTGCCCAGCGCGATATGTTCGGGCCGAATGCCCAGATTGACATCCTTGTTTTCATAAGGTTCCAATTTTGCCGAATGCTGGTCGGGGATACGGAAATTTATCCCGGTTGACACCGCATGCAGGCCGTCGCCTTCCTTCTTGATGGTCAGATCGATGAAATTCATCGGCGGCGCGCCGATGAAGCCGCCGACGAATTTGGTCTCGGGATTGTTGTAGACCGCAAGCGGGGTTCCGATCTGCTCGACCAAGCCGTCCTTCATGATGACCACTCGGTCGCCCAGCGTCATCGCCTCGACCTGGTCGTGGGTGACGAAGACGGATGTCGTCGGTACGCGCTCGCGCAGCTTTTTCAGCTCGATGCGCATCTGCGCGCGCAGCTTGGCGTCCAAGTTGGACAGCGGTTCGTCGAACAGGAAAACCTGCGGGTTGCGCACAATACAGCGGCCCAGCGCCACGCGCTGCTGCTGGCCGCCCGAAAGCTGCTTGGGCTTGCGCGTCAACAATTCCTCTATGCCCAGAATGCCGACGGCCCGGTCGATCTCCTCCTTGACCTTCGATTCAGGCTCCTTGCGGTTGCGCAGGCCGAAGGCCAGATTGTCATAGACCGTCATATGCTGGTAGAGCGCATAATTCTGGAAAACCATCGCGATGTCGCGGTCGCGCGGCGGCAGGTCGTTGACCACGCGGTCGCCGATCCGGATCGTCCCGGAACTGATCTCCTCCAGCCCGGCGATCATCCTAAGCGTCGTCGACTTGCCGCAGCCCGATGGTCCGACCAGCACGACGAATTCATTGTCGGCGATCGTCAGGTTGAAATCCTTCACCGCATGATGGATTCCGCCGTAATGCTTGTTGACGTTGGTCAGGACGACTTCAGCCATGATCTTCTGTTCCCGGTCCGTCTGGTTCTGCGTTTCATGTCAAAGGTACAAAAAAATGGTCCCCTCCCGACACCGCGACCGCGGCGACGGGAGGGGAAAACCGATTACTCGGTCGCTGCCTTGTGAACGGAGTCCATGCCCCCCGCCAGATTCTTGGCGATGTCCTCGCGGCTGCCGATCACGGCCTTGATGACCGCATTCGAGAAAGCCTTGTGGACGGCCGGCCATTTCGGGAAATAGTAGGCCGCATGAGTCGGCGGGGTGATGTCCAGGCTGACTTCCTTCAGACGCTTCATGAAGGGATCCTGCTTGGCGATATCGTCCCACATCGTGACATTCGGCGGCGGACCGCCGGTTGCCTTCCAAAGGTTCATCTGGCCGTCGGCGTCCTGCATCATCGCAAGCAGCATCTGCTTGGCCAGTTTCTTGCGCTCCTCGGGAACGCCCTTCGGAATGGCCCAACCCCAGATCTCGTTCCAGGAGAAGTCGTTCTTGCCACGCGGACCCAGCGGGAACTTGCCGATGCTGACATTGCCGGCGACCTTGGACTTGTCGGGATTGTTGAAGTCGCCGTAATGGACCGAGTCGGAGACCGTGAAGGCTGCCTTGCCGGCCGCAAAGATGGCATTCGCCGCGTTGCGGTCATAGCTGGGCATGCCCTTCGGCGAGATCTTGTGCTTGTTCAT
>DAOVHN010000103.1 GCA_030671915.1 Pseudomonadota bacterium | reverse complement strand
CGATTTCCGGCGGACCCGCTCTCAGGGGTGGGTGACAACCGATTCGCCGGTGGAAGTTTCATATCGAGGGGGGCTGAATCCTGTCCCGCCAGTTCAACAATCCAACGGGATAATCGAGACATGCTTTATCTGGTAATGGTTTGCGGTGTTTTCGCGCTGGCTTACGGCGTATGGGCGCGCGGTTCCATTCTTTCGGCGAGCGCGGGAAGCGAGCGCATGCAGGAAATCTCGGCGGCCGTTCAGGAAGGCGCGCGCGCCTATCTGAGCCGCCAGTACAGGACCATCGCCATCGTCGGCGTGGTCGTGACCGCGATTCTGTTCTTCGTGCTGGGGCCCTGGGTGGCCGGCGGCTTTTTGATCGGCGCCGTGTTTTCCGGCGCGGCCGGCTTCATCGGGATGAACATCTCGGTGCAGTCCAACGTCCGCGTGGCCGAAGGCGCGCGCCAGGGTCTGGCGCATGGCCTCAACATCGCCTTCAAGGCGGGCGCGGTGACCGGCATGCTGGTCGCCGGCCTGGCGCTGCTGGCGGTCGCCATATATTACGCGGTCCTGCAGGGCGTGGGCATGGAAGGCCGTGAATTGATCGACCCGCTGGTGGGCCTGGGCTTCGGCGCATCGCTGATCTCGATCTTCGCGCGTCTCGGCGGCGGCATCTTCACCAAGGGCGCCGACGTGGGCGCCGACCTGGTGGGCAAGGTCGAGGCCGGCATCCCCGAGGACGACCCCCGCAACCCCGCCGTGATCGCCGACAATGTAGGCGATAATGTCGGCGATTGCGCCGGCATGGCGGCCGACCTGTTCGAGACCTATGTGGTGACCGTTGTCGCCACCATGGTTCTGGCCTCCATCTTCTTCATGGGCACGGACAACATGTCGTCCCTGATGCTCTATCCGCTGGCCATCGGCGGCGTCAGCATCATCGCATCCGTGGCCGGCACGTTCTTCGTCAAGCTCGGCGGCAGCCAGAGCATCATGGGCGCTCTCTACAAGGGCTTCATCGCATCCGCGGTGCTGTCGGCGCTGTTCATCTACGGCGTGACCTGGCAGGTGCTTGGCGGCCTGAATGTCGAATACACGGCCGCCGGCGTCAGCTTCACCAGCCTCGATCTGTTCTGGAGCGCGCTCACGGGCCTTGTGACCACCGGCCTGCTGATCTGGGTGACCGAGTATTATACCAGCACGGAATACCGCCCGGTGCGCAGCATCGCCCAGGCCTCGACGACCGGCCATGGCACCAATGTGATCCAGGGCCTGGCGATCTCGATGGAGGCGACCGCCATTCCCGCGCTGATCATCTGCGCGGCGATCATCGTGACCTATATGCTGGCGGGCCTGTTCGGCATCGCCATCACGGTGACCGCGATGCTGGCGCTGGCCGGCATGGTGGTGGCGCTGGACGCCTATGGCCCGGTGACCGACAATGCCGGCGGCATCGCCGAAATGGCCGACATGGAGGAAAGCGTCCGCAAGACGACGGATGCGCTGGATGCGGTCGGCAACACCACCAAGGCGGTGACCAAGGGCTATGCCATCGGTTCGGCGGGCCTTGGCGCGCTGGTGCTGTTCGCGGCCTATACCCAGGACCTGAAATACTTCATCGCCAATTCGCATGAGTTCTCGTTCTTCCAGGGCGTGTCCATCGACTTCTCGCTGTCCAACCCCTATGTGGTGGTCGGGCTGTTCGTCGGCGGCATGCTGCCCTACCTGTTCGCGGCAATGGGCATGACGGCGGTGGGCCGGGCCGCGGGTTCCGTGGTCATCGAGGTGCGCCGCCAGTTCAAGGAAATCCCCGGCATCATGGAAGGCACCGCCAAGCCGGATTACAGCCGGGCCGTGGATCTGCTGACGGCGGCCGCGATCAAGGAGATGGTCGTGCCCTCGCTGTTGCCGGTGCTGGCGCCGATCGTGCTTTACGGCGTGATCTGGGGCGTCGCCGACAAGTCGGCGGCCTTCGCGGCGCTGGGCGCGATGCTGCTGGGCGTGATCGTTACCGGCCTGTTCCTGGCGATCTCCATGACCGCCGGCGGCGGCGCCTGGGACAACGCCAAGAAGTATATCGAGGACGGCCATCACGGCGGCAAGGGCTCCGACGCCCATCATGCCGCGGTGACCGGCGATACGGTGGGTGACCCTTACAAGGACACCGCCGGCCCCGCCATCAACCCGATGATCAAGATCACCAATATCGTCGCGCTGCTGCTGCTGGTGGCCCTGGCGCACTAGAAGCAGGCACCGACGCTGGAACTGAAAGCCCCGCCGGGTTCGCCTGGCGGGGTTTTTCTTTTGGGTGGGGCGGGGCAGGAGGGCGCCGGCCGCGATTGCGACCATGTTCTCGGAATTCAATTGCATCCCCGGAATTCTGCTTAAGGGAATAGATGGAAGACAGAAACAACGCCAGAATCAGGACTAAAGTCGGCATCAAAGATCGGCAGGTCTGCTTGCTGCCTGAAACCGGTCGCGAGAGAAGGCTGGTCTATACCGCCGCTCTTAGCCAGAACCGGAAGTCAGAGGCTCGCCTAAGATCCATCCGCTGTACGCTGTAGAGCGAACGCTTACGTTCAAAACGGTCCGGTTACGGAACTCGCACCAACCGTTCCGACGACGAGAGGGGGCGATGGCGAAGTTCAGGAACGTGAAGACGCTTTAGAAGTTTGCCGCCGTCCATGCCTCAATCCACAATCACTTCAACCAGCACTGCTACTTAACCAGCCGCGACACCTTCAAGAAAATGCGCTCCGCCAACCTGGCCGAGTGGCGCCAACTAGCGGCCTGAAGGTTTTTGCATTAGCCCTCTTTCCGACTGGCCCGTATTAGGCTGACAGCGCCTGTGACCGGGTTTCCAGCAAACCTAGCGAGGGACCAGGATCGACAGTCAGGCCGCCGATTCGGCGCCATGGGAGCCAGCGTCGAAGGCATCGGACAAGAGCCGGCGCAGTGGAAGCGCGCGGATATCGGCTGCCGGGCGGGCAAGGCATAATTTCGCTTCGAGATAGGACCCAAATGGCCAGTCCCGCGGGGCGGTCGCATCCTGCTTGGTTTCGGCCAGAATGGCGCGGCGTTCGCGCTCATCCTTGAAACGCCGTTGCGGAACCGGCCTCGGGGCGTCCTCGATATCGAGTCCGAACGAACCGATCATGTCACGAATCTCGTAAACCGGCTTGTGCTGTAGGGGGAAGAACAGTATCCACGGGGGCTGCCTTACGGCGCTCAGGACCCGTTCGAACGTCGCGGAACCGATATAGCTCAAACCACCCGTTACGGTGACCAGATCGACCTCGGAAACCAAACGGGCCTCGTTGCCGCGCAAGTGGCGCCTTTCCAGGTTGGCCTTAATCGTAGCGTCGACAAAGCCGACGGACTGCGCGTAATTGAGGGCATTTAGCGCGATGTCTTGACCGACTACGACGATATCGCGATCGGTTCTTTGCCGATTCTCCAGGAATTCGCGATCCTGGGAAATGCGTTGCGCCAGATTCGGTTTGGCCCCACGGTCATCGTACAGTTCGTACAACTCGTCCATTGAGACGTCGTATTTCAGCAAACCTCCGTTAACGCCGTAGCCGCTACATAGGTCCAGCAGCGTAATTTTTGACTTCCGGCGCAACTCGGCCAGGGCGGATACGCAACTTTCGATTACAGGCTGGGCGTAAGCGGGGATATTGTATTCCAGCGGCCTGAGCGCCGAGAAATATCGTGCCGGATGGGGCCGGTCATAAAGCGTATCGAATGAAGCCTTTGCCGATTTCCGAGGGGCCTCGGGCCGTGATGACATCTGCAGTCTCCTCTTCCGGGCGCCGATCGCGCCGCAGTTCTTATCTTATGCGTGCAGTTGCGGATTCCAGTGCGCCACAAGATCGAGAATGGGCTGCGGCGAATCGTACTGGTCTGCAAGAATCTTGCGGTAACTGGCTTCTTCCGCCGACCGTCCATTCGGATGTGGCGGCGTGGCGTCATCTTGCTCCGCCCCCAGGGCAGCCGCCAGGAATCCCGCGGTGCCGCTGCCTTCGTCGAACTGGAGCTTCGTTCTCCACACGATCTCCTGCGGCAAGAGATCTTCGAATGCCTTGCGCAGAATCCATTTCTCGACCACGCGGCCGTGCTCCCTCCGCAATCTAATGTCTACAGGCAGGCTCAATCCCAGCGCGATCACTTGCCGGTCCAGGAACGGTACGCGCGCCTCCAGCCCGTGCGCCATTGACATCCGGTCAACGCGCTGGAGGTTGATATTGTGCATCCGTGCCACCGAATCGCGGAGTTCCGCCTGCAACGCGTCAGGTTCCTCGATGTCGCGGTAGTAGCGGTATCCGGCGAACAGCTCGTCGGCGCCCTCGCCCGTGAGCACGACCTTTACGTGGTCGGCTGCCAGCTTCGAAACGAAGTAGCAAGGGACGGCGCTGCGAACGAGATCCTGATCAAACGATTCGAGATGATAAAGGATCTCGGGCAAAGCCTGGACCACCTCGTCGGGCTTCAGGATCAGTTCCCGATGGTCTGAGCCGATATGACGGGCTACGCGGCGCGCCGCCGCCAGATCCGCGCTCCCCTCGAAGCCGACCGCGAATGTCTTGAGATTGTCCACATGTTTGGCCGCGAGAGCGGCAATGATGGAACTGTCGAGTCCGCCCGATAACAGAGCGCCGAAAGGAACATCGCTTCTCAGGCGCTTGACGACGGCTTGTTCGATGGTTTCCTTCAGGGCAGCGACGGCGTCCGCCTCGTTCCAGGCGACAGGGCTGCCGTCGGGGATGTCATAATAGCGGTGCAGCCCGGTCGCGGAATCGAACACCGCGCCAGCGGGAAATTCCTTGATCGAATCGCAGTAGCGCGACAGGGCCTTGGCCTCGGACGCGAATGCGATGGTGCCGTTCTTTTCACCAAAATAGAGAGGCTTGATGCCAATGGGATCTCGAGCCGCGATGAGCCTTCCGCTATTCGCAAGGACAAACGCGAACATGCCGTCCAGGCGAGAAACGGCCTGGGGGCCGTGGCGCGTGATCAGATGAAGAATCGATTCCGAATCCGATCCGGTCCGGTAAGCCGTCGCGGGGATTTCCCCACGCAGTTCCTCATCGTTGTAGATCATGCCGTTGGCAATCAGGCTCCATGAGCCGTCCCGGGTCTCGAGCGGTTGTTCGCCACCTTCCGGGTCGATAATCGCAAGACGGCAATGGCCCAGGATTGCCTCACCCTGGTCTACCGGCCGCAGGGCCCGTCCATCGGGACCCCGATGGCTCTGGAGCCGGAGCATTTCCTGTACCGGCCCCGTATCCTTCGCGCCCCATATAGCTGCTAATCCACACATAAACCTTACCTTATGGTCAAAATTTCCCCGCCCGTCGGGCGTCTGCCGTCCGGGTCCTATTGTCATCCATCTTTTCCGCTTTCACAGGAGCATATATCGCTACGCAAAGTGATGCAAATCCGTAAAGAAATATAAATAAAAAATTGTAATAAAATCAGCTTACTTTGGAGCATTAAATATTATATTAATAAAACAACTATTCATTCTGTAGCGCGAATTTTATTTGTACGTATGGCTTTGTTATTGTTTGGAATAGTGATGAAAATTATGGCAATAGGCGTTCTTTATTTGGAATCTGCGTGAATGCCTTGGGTCGATTCGCTCGGGGGCAATGGTGATATGCATTGCGTATGCTGGCGTGAGGCCAGGCCTTGGACAAAGGCGCCCCGTACGGCTCCGGGCGGTGGAGGCCAGATTCGGCTGCCTGCCGAGAAACTTGCGATGGCCCCGAGGAGGGTCTCCGCCAATTGCTGCAGCTTGGCCTGTTTGATCAAGCGTCACTTGACATTGATCTTGATTATGCAGCCTGATTTGGGAGACGGGCTTGGCGAAAAGCACGCTTAACGCCGGAGGCCGTCAATGACCGGATAGGGTCACCTCCGGACCATCAACGCGGATGCCCGGCAGGTCCGGTTAGTGGCACCTTTTGGACATCATGGCAGCGAGCGCCAAACGGGAATTCTCCGCGCTGCGTGTCCCCGGCGACCTCGGCGCCAGGAAAATTTAACCGCAATGGACGCTGAGGGCCGCGGGGCAACGGCCAGTCATTTTCCTTCTTTACACTTGTTCCTCATCCTGGAGACCTTTGCAGGGGGGTGACGACGGCGTAAGCCGGAAAATCCACTTGCGCAAAGGTCTTCGGGAGGAGGGCGCTGGAAAGGGGGCTGTGGCTACTCATTGGGGGCCGGCCAGCGCCACCGGCGTCGGATCGAAGATCCGCCGCCCGATCCCGTAGCCAGCCCGCTGGCCGGCGCATGTTGCAACAGAGGGCGCTTACTGACTGCCTTCGTTGCCGGCGAAGCGGCCGATATTGCCGAAGAGCTGCTCGAAAAGACCCAGCTCGCGGCCGGCCGACGGGGTCTCGCGTTCGACCAGTTCGACCTCGCGGCCATCCGATTTTTCGAGTCGGGAAATCCGGTTCACCGGGCCCTCCGGCGCGAAGCGTACGATCAGCACCTGCTGTTCGAGCACGCTGCGCTTGAAGAAGGCGTATTGCGTGGTGCGCCGCCCGATATAGTACCAGATATTTTCGTCGAAGGTGCTGACCACCGAGGGTGCGCCGAGAACGGTGCGCACATCCTCGCGCCCATGAACGCCGGGCGTGATCAGCGCTATCTGGTCCTTCGTCGGCAGATTGCCACGCGTGTTTTGCCGGGACTCGCAGCCTGCCGCGAGCGACAGGATCAGCCCCGCGGCGCCCAGCAACAGAATGGTTCGCGTCATGCGCATGGCGGTAATACCGTTTTCCCTTCCCCTTGGGCGCCGTAAATCCATGCGAGGCGCCGTCACGGCGCCGTGTGCCGGTTGATTTGCCGGCCACGGAGGCCCATCTTCGGATCGGAAATTGCACCGAACCCGCTGGCATGTCAACCGAGGCGCCCATGGCATTCACACTGAAATCCCTGTTTCGCAAGGACACCGACGGGCCTGCCGTGCGAGCCGTCTACCGAACCATCGTCGAACAGGCCCGCAAGCCCGCCTTCTATGGCGTGGCGGGTGTACCCGATACGGCGAAGGGGCGTTTCGCCATGGTCGCGTTGCATGGCTTTCTGGCGATGGACCGGCTGGGCCGGGAGCCGGAAGCCCGGAACTTCTCGCAAGACCTGTTCGACCTGATGTTCGCCGACATGGACCGTAACCTGCGCGAAATGGGTGTGGGCGACCTCGGCGTCGGCAAGAAGGTCAAGGGGCTGGCGCAGTATTTCTACGCCATGGCCGCGGCCTGCCGCGAGGGGCTGAAGGGCGGCGGCAATGCGCTGGATGCGCCCCTGCGGCAATATATCTACCAGGATATCGAACCGGCGGCGGGTGCGCTGGCCGCATTTGCCGCCTATATGCGGGCGAGCGCGGCCCTGCTGGCCGAACAGGATGTGGCGGCGATCGCCGGCGGGAAGATCGCCTTCGCGCCGCCACCGGGAGAGAATTGAGACATGCCGCAACAGCCTGCCCCCGAATTCAGCCGGCCCGTCAGGGTCGATGAGCTGGAGCCCGGCGCCGAAGTCAACCGCAAGATCGAAGCGGACGAGTCCGAGCGCACGGCGCTGGCCGCGCGGCTGGGGCTTGTGCGGCTGGATAGCCTGTCGGCGGAGGTGACTCTGCGCCGCGCCCCCGGGGGAGTGCTGATTGGCGCCAGCGGGCGCCTGACGGCCGATGTGGTGCAAAGTTGCGTGGTGACCATGGT
>DAOVHN010000692.1 GCA_030671915.1 Pseudomonadota bacterium | reverse complement strand
GGCTCTATGGCGGCAAGTTTGTCTGCGCCCCGGACGCCGACATACGCGAGCCACTGCTATACGCCGTGCTGCTGACCCGGACCGGTCGCTGGAACCTGGTGCGCTACGGGCTGGCGCTGGTCGCCAACCGCCTCCATCGCCTGGCCGACGTGCGCGTAATCCCCGCCACCAGCGTCCGCATCCTCGCGCCCGAGGGCGAACCCTGCCAGAGCGACGGCCACCTGATCGGCGAGGCCCCGCTGGAAATTTCGGTCGAGGCGGCGGCGGTGGAGATATTGTTTCCGATCACCTGACAGGCGCGGGAAACAGCGGCGCGACCTCGTCCTTCGAGACGCCCCTTCGGGGCTCCTCAGGATGAGGGCACAAATGGTGGAGCCTCATCCTGAGGAGGGCCTTCAGGCCCGTCTCGAAGGACGAGGTCGCGCGGTGCCGGCCGTACCGCCCTACCCCCGGCTGCCCGGCCTCTCCGGCACTACCCAGGCGGGGTCCAGCTTTACGTTGAACCAGTACATCATCCAGTGCAGATGCGGGCCGGTGACGCGGCCGGTCTGGCCGATGGCGCCGATCCGGTCGCCGCGCTTCACCTTCTGGCCGACCTTCACATCGATCCGGCTCATATGCAGATAGGCGGTCTTGAGGCCGTGCCCGTGATCGATGAAGACCATGTTGCCGTTAAAATACATGTCCGGTTCGGCCAGCACGATCTCGCCGTCGGCGGGCGCGATAATGGGGTCTCCCTCGGGGGCCGCCACATCGACGCCGGAATGGGGGTTCTTGGGCTTGCCGTTGAGTATGCGCTGGCTGCCGAAGACGCCCGAAATCCGCCCGTCCGCCGGCCAGATCCAGCCCGACAGGAACCCGGGCTCGGGCAGGTCCAGGTCGCGCGCCACCTTGGTTTTCCGGCGCTCTTCCTTCAGCTTCGCCCACAGTTCGGGATCGTCCGGCGGAGTCACCTTCTTGGGCGGCAGCCCGTCGATCCGCTGGACCTTGTATTCACGCTGCCCGACGTCGATTTCCTGCACATGCACGTAACCGTCCGGCATGCGGACCGTCAGCTTCGCCTTGGGCGGCGCGTCGCGGCCAAAACCGAACAGGAATCCGCCATTCGGCGAAATCCGTAATTCCCTGCCGTCGAAATCAACGGTTGCCTTGGGATCGACGCGTCCGGTCACCAGCCCGCCCTGGATGAAATTGCCATCCAGGGTCAGGGTGCGGTCGCTATCGGACCAAGCGGCATGGGGTAGCAGAAAGGCTACCGCGAAAAACAGGAATAGGCGTTTCAAAGCAGGCTCCCTTGTTTGTCGTCTTTTTTACCCGGCCCGGCAGCCGGTTTCCTGGGCGCCGGCGCCTTGCCGGCGATCACCGCGCCGACCGAGTCGTCATGGAACTGCAGCGCTACCTGTTGGCCCGGCGAGGTCGCCGCCGCCGCCGTCACCGGCCGCCCCTTCGCGTCGCGCACCACGGCATAGCCGCGTTCCAGCACCCGGCGGAAGGAATAGCTTTCCAGCAAGCTGCCCGACTGGATCATTCGCTTTGCGTTCTCATCCGCCAGCCGCCCGGCGGCCCGCGCCAGCCGTGGCCCGTAATCGCCGAGTTGCCGGACACCCTCGGTTCGGGTCCGCTCGGCGGCGCGTAAGGAAAGGCGTTTGCCCAGAACCGAGCTACGATCGAGGGCGCGGCCTAGCAGGCTGTTCCAGGCGCTACGCATCACACGCTCCGCCGTATTCACCTTGCCGGCCATTTCGGCGAGCAGATCCCTGGGGTGTTTCAGTTTCGCGCCAAGTGTTGCGGTTCTGTGCAGGCGTTC
>DAOVHN010000575.1 GCA_030671915.1 Pseudomonadota bacterium | reverse complement strand
CTTTTCCCCTCGCTCGCGGTTCATCTCGTTCGGGTCGGCGAGGAGAGCGGGCAGCTCGAAGCCATGCTCGAACAAATCGCCATCACCTATGACCGGGAGGTCCAGGACGCGACCAAGCGGCTCATGGCGCTGCTCGTGCCCCTGCTGACCGTCGGTCTGGGCGTTGTCATCGCAATTATCATCGCATCTGTTTTGGGAGCATTCCTCAGTGTCAATGAAATCGTTAACTGAATATTCACGCGCGCTGGTACGGAGATATCTGTGCAAGGGGCGCAATCGTCCTTGCGGCAGTCGGGGCTTCACCCTGTTGGAGTTGCTGGTGGTGATGGGTATCCTGGCGATGATGGCGGTCATTGCGGTACCGATCTATCTCAATTATTTCTCCAGATCGCAGATCCAGACAGCGAAGATCCAGGTCGAACAGTTGGGGACCATTCTCGATATGTACCGCCTGGATGTCGGCGCTTATCCGTCAACCGCGGATGGGCTGGAGGCCCTGATGACCCAGCCGCCCGGCGTCGACCGCTGGGCCGGCCCCTACCTCAAGAAGCGTGAATCGCTGACCGATCCCTGGGGACGTCCCTATGAATACCGGGCACCCGGCGACCACGGCAATTACGATCTCTGGTCGAACGGCAACGACGGGGTCGAGGGCGGCGAGGACGACAACGCCGATGTCATGAGTTGGTAGAGGGTACCGGTGTCGCGCGGATACACATTGTTCGAGGTCCTGGTGACGCTGGCCATCATCGGCATGGTGCTGGCCGCCGTTCCCCTGGTGGCGGGCGGGCCGCGGCCGGGCGCCGAGGCGCGCGCGGCGGCGATCGAGCTTGCGTCGGCGCTGCGGCGGACCCGGAGCGAGGCCATCGCCGGCTTCCGCGCTAATATTTTTTACCTCGATACCGAACGCCGCGTTTACCGGGTGGGAGCCGGGGGAGACGAAAACCCGCTGCCCGAAAATCTGACGGTATCGCTTTATACTGCCCGGTCCGAGCTCGTGGACGGGGACGCCGGCCGTATCCGGTTTTTCCCCGACGGCAGCGCGACCGGGGGCAGGGTAACGCTGGCCGGCGGCGGCCAAAGCTACGTGGTCGCGGTGGACTGGCTGACCGGCGCGGTCGGGATGGAGCAATGAGATGAGGGCGCTATCGCGGATCAGTCGTGGTTTCACCTTGATCGAGGTGCTTGTCGCCTTTCTGATTCTGACCATTTCGCTGGGCACCCTGTTCAGCCTGTTTTCGGGGTCGCTGCGGTCGGTCCGCCAGGGCGAGGATTACGCCCACGCCGCCGCCCTGGCGCGCGCGCAACTGGCGCGGATCGACGCGGACGGCATCGACGGGCAGGGGATCGAGGCCGGCGAGACGGAAGACGGATACCGCTGGCGAATGGAGTTTGCGCCGCTGCCGGATTCGGCGGCGCAATCCGGCGACGGGAATTTTGAACCGCTGGCGGTGACCGTGACCGTTTCATGGGGCGTGCTGGACAACCGGTCGGTGGCGCTTTCTACCGTCAGGCTGGCGAGCCGATGACGCCGCGCCGCCACAACGGGACGCTCCGGCCCCCGGCGGGCTTTACGCTGCTGGAATTGCTGGTGGCGCTGTTGCTGCTGGGGATGATCTCGACCATGGCGCTGGGTGGTGTCCGGCTGGGTGCACGAACCTGGGAGACGGTCACGGCGAAGGCCGGCGCGAACGGCAGAATGCAGACGGTTCGGGCCTTCCTGGCGCGCGAACTGGCGCAGGCGGTTCCGGTTCGTGTCACCGATCGCGGCGGCGAGACGCGGCTGGCCTATGAGGGAGATCGCGAGTCGCTCGTCTTCGTGGCGCCGCTGGCCCCGCATTTCGGGCTCGGCGGCTTTCAGCGCCTGGAACTCTTCATTGCCGATAACGACCCCATCGCCGGGAAGCAACTGATCCTGAATCGCCGCCTGTTCCACCGTGACGATGAACTGGACGCGGTAGCGGAGGAGGACGATGACGAAATCCATCTGTTGCTGGACGGCATCGAGGAGGCGGAATTCGCCTATCGCGAAGGCGGGCGGGACGGCGGCGCCTGGTCATCCGATTGGCGCGACCGCGATGAGCTGCCGGCGCTGGTGCGGCTGCGCGTCACCTTCAGGGGCGGGCGCAAGGCCGTCTGGCCCGACCTGCTGGTCGCCCGGCGGATTACCACGCAGCCGGGCTGCCTGCCGGCGGAGGCGGGTGCGGGATGCCGGAAACGTTGAACATGACGGGTTGGCGGCGCGTGGCCCGAGCGTGCTATCCTGCCCCGCCTGAAGGAAGGGAAGCACGGGTGTAATGCGGACGGCGATAATGCAAGCAGTAGGATTGGCCTCCCGGTTCCTGGCCTGGTGGCTGGGCGAACT
>DAOVHN010000465.1 GCA_030671915.1 Pseudomonadota bacterium | reverse complement strand
TGCCCACCACCGCCAGAATACTGCCTTCGGAAACACCCTCGGCGGGATCCGGCCTGACTATCACCAGGCAACAGGTATTCTCCTGTCGCTGAACCGCGGTGAATTCGACCTGCAGCGCCCGCATCATTTCGGTTTCGCTACGCACAATGGGAATTGGCGGAGGAACCTGCTTTTCATTGCTGGCCGTTACGGGCATTAAGCTACGGTCGCCGACATTCGGGAATTTCTGCCCAGTCATTGTCCCTATACCTTCGAAGAAAATAGGTTGCGCAAATTACAACCGGTCATCCTCCCGGCAAAACCCTAAAAAATCACTAAATAGCCCCTTTTTCAATCGCGCCCTTGCGCGCGGCGGCTTTCGGTTCGTGCTCGACCGCCTCGCCGTCGGCGTCGAAGAGAATGCGATCCTCGCCGGAAAGGGCGATGAAGCGCTTGCCACGGGCGCGGCCGATCAGGGTCAACCCCGCCTTGCGCGCAAGCTCCACCCCCCAGGCGGTAAAGCCCGAGCGCGATATCAGGATGGGGATGCCCATCTGCACGGTCTTGATGACCATTTCCGAGGTCAGCCGGCCGGTGGTGTAGAAGATCTTGCCCGCGCTGGAGACGCCCTCCATCGCCATATAGCCGGCAATCTTGTCGATGGCATTGTGGCGGCCGACATCTTCCAAATAGATCAGCGGCCGGTCCTCTTCGCACAGCACGCAGCCATGGATCGCGCCCGCCGTCAGGTACAGGCTGGGCGCCGTGTTGATTTTTTTCGCCAGGCTATAGAGCCAGGAGGTTCTGAGGACGGCGTCTTGCGGCAGGCGTATCTCATCGAATCGCTCCATCAGGTCGCCGAAAGCGGTGCCTTGCGCGCAGCCGGAGGTCAGCGTTTTCTTCTTCAGCTTTTCCTCGAAGTTCGTCTTGGCGCCGGTGCGGACCACGACGGTTTCGATATCGTCGTCATAGTCCACGGCCGTGATCTCGTCATCCAGCCGCAGCATGTTCTGATTTATCAGGTAGCCAACGCCGAGATATTTCGGGTGGTCGCCGATCGTCATCATGGTGACGATTTCCTGGCCGTTGAGGAACAGGGTCAAGGGCCGCTCGACCACCACGCGAGTTTCGACCGGATTTCCGTCCTGGTCGATGCCGGCCACAGCCTCGGTCAGGCGCGCATCGTCGGGGTTCGGTTTTACGGCGAATTCATCCATGGCAGCAATATGCGCGCGGGCGGCCCTGTCGGCAAGGCGCGGCTAAAAACCGCACTGTGCAACGGGTAGATTGTCGCGCGCGCCTTCTATAGAATGACCTGCTGTTTCGAAGGAGAATACCCAGATGATAGATCCGTTCGGTCGGGAAGTTTCATATCTGCGCGTATCGGTCACCGACCGCTGCGACTTCCGCTGCATCTATTGCATGGCGGAGGACATGACCTTCCTGCCCAAGAAGGACGTTCTGTCGCTTGAAGAGCTGGACCGCCTTTGTGGCGCCTTCGTGCGCCTCGGCGTGCGCAAGCTGCGGCTGACCGGCGGCGAGCCGCTGGTACGCCGGAACATCATGTGGCTGATCAACAGGCTGGGCGAGCATCTGAAGACCGGCGACCTGGACGAGTTGACCGTCACCACCAACGGCAGCCAGCTCGAGAAGATGGCCGACCAGCTTTACGAGGCCGGCATGCGCCGCATCAATGTTTCACTGGACACGCTGGACCCCGAGAAATTCGTCGCAATCACCCGCTGGGGCAAGTACGACAAGGTGATGGCCGGCCTCGACGCCGCCGACCGGGCGGGGCTGAAGGTCAAGATCAACGCGGTGGCGCTGAAGGGCGTCAATGACGACGAGTTCGACCATATGGTCGAATGGTGCGGCGAGCGCGGCTACGACATGACCTTCATCGAGGTCATGCCGATGGGCGACATGGGCGAACATCAGCGGGTCGACCAGTATTTGCCGCTCTCCATGGTGCGCGCGGAGTTGCAAAAGCGCTGGACGCTGGAGGATATCGACTACAACACCGGCGGGCCGGCGCGCTACGTGCGGGTCAAGGAGACCGGTGGCCGCATCGGTTTCATCACGCCGATGACCCATAATTTCTGCGAATCCTGCAACCGGGTGCGGCTGACCTGCACCGGTACGCTTTATATGTGCCTGGGCCAGGACGACGCGGCCGACCTGCGCGAGCCGCTGCGCGCCAGCGAATCCGACGAGTTGCTGCAACAGGCCATCCTCGAGGCCATCGACCGCAAGCCCAAGGGCCACGATTTCATCATAGACCGCCGCAACGACAAACCCGCCGTCAGCCGCCATATGAGCGTGACCGGGGGGTAAAGCATGGCGGTGTGCGGGCCGCCGGCCTCAAGCGGCAGGTTGTTATTACCGTTATAGCCGAGGGACTTCAGATACCCAGCAGGTAGTATGTTGTTAACCATCGCGTGCTATACGATGGTACAATGAGCGTCTTCAGTGGATACCCATTGCTGATCGCGACCGTTGCCGTCGCGGCTCTGCTGTCGGGCTGTGGGCAGGCCAAGCGGTCCGCCTCGCCGCAGCGACCCCCGACAATGGATGTGTCCATTGTCGTCACCGTGGAATATTTTGATCCGGGAGAGTCCTCGGAGGTTGAAGAGGCCCCGGTAATGGCGGAAGCTCCCGAAGGCGGGCAGCCTCCGACCCGTTTGGAAACCCCGGCCGCCGAGGAAAAGCCGATCATCGTGGAAATCCCGCCAGCCCCGGAAACGCCGGCCATGGCGGAGGCGCCCGCCAGTGCGGAACCAGAGGCCGACGCCGATGTTGCGCTCGCCGATGAAACGGCGGCCGACGCGAGCATACCGCCAATCGCGGCGACCCCGGCCAATGAAGGCGGCCCACCCGCTACGGAAACGCTAGAGCGTTTTCCGATCATTCGCGGTCATATCCGGCAGCGGCGAAGTAGTTTTGGCACTCGATAGGCGAGAAGGTTTCGATGCCTTTGGCGATGGCT
>DAOVHN010000339.1 GCA_030671915.1 Pseudomonadota bacterium | reverse complement strand
GATCAGCGCGATCGGCCCGTGCTTCATCTCGCCGGCGGCATAGCCCTCGGCATGGATGTAGGAGATTTCCTTCAGCTTCAGCGCACCCTCCAGCGCCAGCGGGAAGGCCGCGCCGCGCCCCAGATAAAGCACGTCGCGGGCGTCGGCGATGCGGTGCGCCAGCGTCTCGATCTGGGCGTCCTGGCTCAACACCTCCGCCGCGCGGCCCGGCACCTCGGCCAGCGCGTTGCACAGGGCCGCCTCTGTTTTCGCATCGATCGCCTTGCGCGCCCGGGCCACGGCGATGGAAAAACAGGCCAGCGCGGTCAGTTGCGTCGTGAAAGCCTTGGTCGAGGCGACACCGATTTCCGGCCCGGCGAGCGTCGGCAGGACCGCGTCGGATTCCCGCGCGATCGAGGATTCCGGAACATTGACCACCGAAACGATTGTCTGGTTCTGGGACTTCGCATAGCGCAGCGCGGCCAGCGTATCCGCCGTCTCGCCGGACTGGCTGACGAACAGCGCCAGCCCGCCGGGCGGCATCGGCGCCTCGCGATAGCGGAATTCCGACGCGATATCGACTTCCACATTGATCCGCGCGATCTGTTCCAGCCAGTATTTCGCGACCAGGCCCGC
This sequence comes from Pseudomonadota bacterium, assembly GCA_030671915.1. Classification (GTDB taxonomy): domain Bacteria; phylum Pseudomonadota; class Alphaproteobacteria; order UBA8366; family JADFVY01; genus JADFVY01. Next base: position 3,258 of record DAOVHN010000339.1, on the reverse strand, counting down.
GATCCAGGCGGTGCCGCAGGCCACGATGGTGACCTTGGGCACGGCGGCGAGGTCGATACCCAGGGGCGGCAGGGTAATGGTGCGGTCGGCCGGGTTCAGCATCGAATGCAGCGTGTCGCCGATCACCGCCGGCTGCTCGTAGATCTCCTTGAGCATGAAATGGCGGTAATTGCCCTTGCCTATAACAGCGCCTGACTGCGCGGTCTGCACCACCGGCCGCTCCACCGGTTTGTTCGAGGCGTCGAATATCCTGGCGCCGTCACGGCTGACCGCCGCCCAGTCGCCCTCCTCCAGGTAACAGATGCGCTGGGTCAGCGGTGCCAGCGCCAGCGCGTCGGAACCGAGATACATCTCGCCGTCCCCAAAGCCCACCGCCAGCGGGCTGCCGCGCCGCGCGCCGATCATCAGGTCCGCCTCGCCGGCGAATATAATCGCCATGGCGAAGGCGCCTTCGAGGCGCGGCAAGGTTTTGGCCACCGCATCGACCGGCGACATGCCCTCGTCGATATAGCGGGTCAGCAGATGGGCCACGACCTCGGTATCGGTCTCGGATTCGAACGTCGCGCCGCTGCCAGCCAGTTCCTCGCGCAGCTCCTGGAAATTCTCGATGATGCCGTTATGGACCAGCGCCAGGCGATCGGTCGCATGCGGATGGGCGTTGGTCTCGTTCGGCACGCCGTGGGTCGCCCAGCGGGTATGGCCGATGCCCACCGCGCCGGCCAGCGGCTCGTCGGCCAGCCGCTTTTCCAGGTTGACCAGCTTGCCCTCGGCGCGGCGGCGGTACAGCAGGCCACCGTCCAGCGTCGCGATGCCGGCCGAATCGTAACCGCGATATTCCAGCCGCTTCAGCCCGTCGAGCAGAAGGGGCGCCGCCGGCTGCTGGCCGATGATGCCGATAATTCCGCACATTATTTCTTCGCCTTCTTTTCCTTGAGCTTACGCTCGCGATAATCCTTCGCCGCGCCCTCGATAACCGTATGGCGGCCGCGGGTCACCGCCACGGCATCGTCGGGCACGTTCTTGGTGATCGTGCTGCCGGCCCCGACCAGTGCCCCCTTTCCAACCTTTACCGGCGCCACCAGGGCGGTGTTGGAGCCGATGAAGGCACCCTCGCCGATTTCGGTGCGATGTTTCATGAAGCCGTCGTAATTGCAGGTGATCGTGCCGGCCCCGATATTGGCCCCGGCCCCGACCTCGGCATCGCCGACATAGCTGAGATGGTTGGCCTTGGCGCCGGCGCCCAGCACCGCATTCTTGACCTCAACGAAGTTGCCGACCCGTGCAGCTTCGCCAATCACCGCACCGGGACGCAGCCGCGCGAACGGCCCGACCGAGGCGCCGAGCCCGATGGCGACCCCGTCCAGATGACAGAAGGCATGGATTTCGGCCCCGTCCGCCACGGTCACGCCGGACCCGAAAAACACCGACGGGCCGATCGTCACATCGCGGCCGATTTGCGTGTCGTGGGCGAACCAGACGGTGGCGGGGTCGATCAGCGTCGCGCCGTCGGCCATCGCGCGGGCGCGCCGCGCCTGCTGCCATACGGCCTCGGCCGCCGCCAGGTCGCCCCGGCTGTTGATGCCCAGCACCTCAGCCTCCTCGCCCTCGACCACCGCGCAGGCCAGCCCCTGCTCCCGCGCCAGCGCGACGATGTCGGTCAGGTAATACTCGCCCTTGGCGTTGTCGTCGCCGACGCGGTCCAGCAAGTCCCAGATATGCCCGGCGGAGACCGCCATCACGCCGGAATTGCACAGGTCGATGTCGCGCTGCCCCTCGTCGGCGTCACGATATTCGACGATCGCCTCCAGCGCGCCCGACGCGTCCAGCACCAGCCGCCCATATTCGCCCGAGTCACCGGGCCGGAAGCCCAGCACCACGACCTGAGCGCCCGCCCGGCGCGCCTCGATCATCGCCGTCAGCGTACCCGCCTCGATCATCGGCGTATCGCCATAGAGCACCAGAACCGTCGCATCGTCGGATCCGCCACCGAAACCCGCCAAGGCCTCGCGCGCCGCCAGCACGGCGTCGGCCGTGCCCCGTTGATCCGCCTGAACCGCGGTGGGATGGGGCGCGACCGCGGCGGCCACGTCCTCCATGCCCGGCCCCACCACCACGACGCAATGCGCCGGGCCCAGCGCCCCCGCCGCATCGAGCGCATGATTGACCAGCGGCTTGCCGGCCAGCCGGTGCAGCACCTTGGGAAGATCGGATTTCATCCGCGTCCCCTTGCCGGCGGCAAGCAGGATCACGGCGGTTTCATGCCCGGTCATTGAGTTCAAATCCGCGACTCGCTAAATCATTCCGCATTGCGGCGGAAACTGCCACATGCCCACCCATAAGGCAAAGTCACTTTCTGTATCCAACGGTTGCGGTTTGTTTCGATTTCTTGCAGAAACGCCCGTCATGACAAATAACCCGCCCGACCTCGTCTTCGACCTGGACGGCACGCTGATCGACAGCGCGCCCGACCTTCACGCCGCATTGAACCGCCTGATGGAGACGCAAGGCCGGCGAATGCTTGTGCTTTCCGAGGTCATTCCGATGATCGGCGACGGCGTGCCGATGCTGGTGCGCCGCGCCCTGGAGGCGACCGGCGGCGTGCCCGGCGATTACGACGAAATCCTCGCGCGCTACCACGTCATCTACGGCTCGGCCGTCGCCGACCTGACGACGATCTTCCCCGGCGTCGCGGAAACGCTGGAGACGCTGCACCGCGCCGGCCACCGCATGGGCATCTGCACCAACAAGCCCGAGGCCGCCACCCACGCGGTTCTGGAGGCGCTGGACCTCGCCCGGTATTTCTCGGCCGTCGCGGGCGGCGACAGCCTGGCCGTCCGCAAGCCCGACGCCGGCCACCTGCTGGGCACACTGGACATGCTGGGCTCGGCGCCCGAACGCGCGGTGATGATCGGCGACAGCCACAACGACATCCAGGTCGCCATCAACGCCGCCGTGCGCTCCATCGCCGTCAGCTACGGCTACCGCCGCGCGCCTGTCGAAGAACTGGGCGCGGACATCGTCGTCGACAATTTCGCCGACATCCCGGCCGCGCTGGCCCGGCTGAACGGGACGGCCTGAGCCCGCGCGCCCGCCGCCCGGGGTCAACTTCCATCCGCCTCGGCCTTCCGCCCGCGGACCAGGATGGTGAGGATTCGCTGGGCGAGCTCGGTGTCGGACAGCTTGACCTCCCTGCCTGTCGCCTCCTCGTCCTTCGCCTTTTCCCTGGAGGCCGTGCGCGCGAACATGCCCAGATGCTTG
>DAOVHN010000026.1 GCA_030671915.1 Pseudomonadota bacterium | reverse complement strand
TTCCGTGCAATACTGATCGCGCGCCGGCGGGCGCGTAACCCATGGCTGGCAAGAACAGGGGCAGGAGATATGGCGCTTTCGCTTCTCAAATGGATTGACCGCAATATCGAGAAAATCGTTATCCTGATCTGCTATGCGACCATGGCGGGGATCATCTTCGTCGAGGTGATCCGCCGTTTTCTGTTCAACCAGCAGGCGGCCTGGAGCACGACGATCCCGATTTACCTGTTCCTGTGGGTAACCTGGATGGGCGCCGCCTATAACGTGAAAATCCGGACTCACCTGCGGTTCGACGAATTCCGCGTCCGAATGCCCTACCAGGTCCAGTTCGCCTGCCTGTGCCTCGACGCTTTTCTGTGGATCGTTTTCGCGGTGATCGTGGTGGTGTTTTCCATCGAGCAGGTCCGGCTCTCATACGACAATTTTTCGATCGTGCAGGGCACCGACGATGTGATGCAGTGGTGGTTCTACCTCGCCACCCCGGTCGCCTGGACACTGCTGGTCATTCGGGTATTGCAGAATCTGTCGGCGGATTGGCGGACCTGGCGCCGCGGCGAGCCCTTTACCATTCAGACCTCGATGCTCGGCGAATAAAGGGGGGGCTGGATCATGGACGGATTGCTCATTGTTCTCATCAGCCTCGGCGTCACCGGATTGTTTATCGTCGGCGTGCCGATATTCCTCGTCATCGGCTTCTGGGTGGTCGGCGTCAGCCTGGTGATCGACTTCACCCTCGCCAATGTCGGGGTGACCCTGTACGAGGGGCTTAACTTCTATGGCCTGCTGGCGCTGCCGCTGTTTATCCTGACCGGCGATTTGATCAACGCGGCGGGGATCGCCAGGCGACTGTCCGATTTCGCCTACTCGGTCCTCGGCTGGATGCGCGGCGGACTGGCTATGGCCTCGCTCGGGGCCTGCGGACTGTTTGCGGCGATCTCCGGCTCCAACTCGGCGACCACGGCGACCATCGGCTCGATCATGTATCCCGAGATGACCAAGGGCGGCTACGACAAGCATTTTGCCGCCGCCACGGTGGCCGCCGGCGGCACCGTCGGCATCATCATCCCACCGAGCATTATCTTCATTGTCTACGGTTTCCTGATGAACCTGTCGATCAGCGATCTGTTCATCGGCGGGCTGCTGCCCGGCCTGTTGATGGTGGTGGCGATGCAGGCGACCTGCTGGTATGTCGCAAACCGGAACGGCTGGGGCCATCTAATCAAGATCGATCCGGTCAGAATTATGCGCGCCGCGCTTGGCGCGTGGCTCGGCTTTTTCGCCATAGGTTTGGTAATATGGGGCATCTATGCCGGCAAATTCTCCCCGACCGAGGCGGCGGGCGTGACCGCAGGCTTCTGCCTGATCGTCGGTCTCGCCATGTGGCCGATCCACAATATGCTCAAGCGGAGCGATGGCGGGTCTTTTATCGCGGAGACTATCGTTATCCCGGGATTCTCCCCCGCCAAGCTTCCAAGCATCGTGTTGCGCTCCGGCCAGATCACCGGATTGCTGGCGCCGCTGATCGCCGTCTCGGTGGTCATGCAGCAGATCCTGTCGCTGCTCGGCGCCAAGGTTTTCGTGACGGACTTGCTGAGCGCGCTGGGCGGCTATTACGCCATACTGTTCGCCTGTATGGCGCTGGTGCTGGTCGCCGGCACGATCCTGGAAAGCCTGCCGAACACGATCATCCTGGCCCCGATCCTGGCGCCGATCGCCGCCACGATTGGCGTCGACCCGATCCATTTCGCGGTGGTGTTCCTGGTCGGCGACGCCATCGGCTTCATCACTCCGCCCTATGGGTTGAACCTTTATGTCGCAAGCGGCATCACCGGTATTCCGTACCTGCGGCTGTTGCGCTACACCATGCCGTATCTTTTCGCCCTGATGGCGGCGTGGCTGATAATCGCGCTGTGGCCGCCGCTGTCGACCATGCTTCTGGTGCATGCCGGCGCGGGGGTATTCCAGGTTCAGTAGGGGAAGCGATCCTTGGTATGAGCACCGTCCAGCGCAACAAGGGTTCCTCGATGCGCCGTGCCTTGGCGATCCTGGGAAAGGTCGCGTCGGCGGAGCGGCCGCTTACGCCGACGGAACTGAATAAGGCCCTGGAACTGCCTAAGCCGACCATTCACCGGCTCTGCGTCATGCTGGCGAACGAGGGCTACTTGCAGCGCAGCCTGGACGGCAAGGGGCTGATCGCCGGGCCAAAACTGCGGGCGATGGCGGTGGGTGTCATGGCCGGGGCCGGCGGGCAGCGCGCCGCCCTGCATGCGATCCTGGAAGAGTTGGCGGACAATGTCGGCGAGACCTGCAATATCAATATTCCGGACGGCAACGCCATGCGCTATCTTGACCGGGTCGAGGCGCGATGGCCGCTCAGGCTGCAGCTGCCCATTGGCACCCGCGTGCCGCTGCATTGCACGGCCAGCGGCAAGATGTTCCTGGGCAGCCTGCCCCCGGCGCGACGCAGGCAGGTCGTCGACAATCTGACGCTGGAACCCCGCACCCCCAACACGATAAGCGATTCCGCCAAGCTGATGACGGCGCTGGACAGGGTCCGCGAGGCCGGATACGGTACCGACAACGAAGAGTTCCTGGACGGTATGGTCGCGGTTGCCGTTCCCGTAATCGACGGCAAGGGCCGGCTGCTCGCGACATTGGCGCTGCACGGCCCGACCCAGCGGCTGACGCTGGAAAAGGCGAAGACCCATATTCCCCGGATGAGACTGGCCGCCGAAAGGCTCGGCAAGCTATTCGCAGAAGGATCGCCGTAGTTCCTAAGGCAGCTTCCAGCAGACGCCTTCGATTACCTTGACGCGGTCGCCGGCGACGCTGCGGTATAGGTTGGCGATGATGTCCCACCATTCGAGGCCGAGGAACAGTTCCGGGCCCAGCGCGGAATGTTCGTGGCCGGGCTCGGACTCGCGGCGCCGATTTTCCTCGAACCAGATCAGCCCGGCGGCAGTGGTATCCTGCCATATCTTGAGCTGGAAGCCGGCCCCCTCGATCAGAGCCTTCAACTCGGTTTCGCTGGCCAGATGGCTGATCGACGCGTCCGCCGCCCAGGGCATGGGGTAGAAAGGCTCTCCTGCCTCGCCGGCGACGATGTCGTAGAAGCCCAACTTGCCGCCCGGTTTCAGCACGCGGAACAGCTCGGCATAGAAGCGCGCCTTGTCTTCAATATTCATCTGCACATGCTGAGTCCAGACCGCGTCGAACTCCTCGTTCTTGTATGGCAGGTCCAGCGCGTCGGCCTGGCGGTAGGTCAGGTAGTCGCTCAGCCGTACCCTCTCGGCCAGGTCGCGGGCGGTCTTGCAGAACTCCTCGGTAAGGTCGATGCCGGTGACGTGGCAGCCATATTGCGCGGCGAGGAAACGCGACGGCCCGCCGACCCCGCAGCCCACGTCCAGCACCTTCATCTCGTGGTTCAACCCCATCTGCATGGCCAGCTCGCGCGTGGCTTCATGCCCGCGGATATGCAGCTCGCCCACACCGATGACATTCTGCGGTTTCAGATTGTCCGGGTCCTTGCCCTCCTCGCGCAGCGCCGCGAGGATCGAGTTCAGCAGCGCCGGCTGATGGTAGTGGTCGGCCACCGGCTGGCGCTCGGGTGCGACCGGGGCCTTGCCGCCGGCTGATATCGCTTTCGTTTCGGCCGGCTTTTCCGCGTCCGCCGCCGGCGCCTTGGCACTGGCGCCCTGTTCCTCATCCACCACCGGGTTGCGTAATCGGCCAATACCCTCGATCTCAACCTCGCAGACGTCGCCCGCCTTCATGAACAGCGGCGGGGTGCGGGCATAGCCAACGCCCGACGGCGTGCCCGTGGCGATCACGTCGCCGGGCAGCAGGGTCATCGCCTTGGACCAGCGATGGATCAGGTCGGCGACGGGGAACAGCATGGTGTCGGTGGTGTCGTTCTGCACCACCGTACCGTTCAGCCGGGTCACCAGCCGCAGGCCCGACGCGCCGGCGGGCAGCTCGTTCGGCGTCACCAGGTCGGGCCCGAACGAGCCCGAATCGTCGAAATTCTTGCCCAGCGTCCATTGCGTGCCGAGGCGCTGGAAATCGCGCACCGACCCGTCCATCAGCACTGAATAGAAGGCGACGTGGTCGAGCGCGTCTTCCATTGCAATATGGCGGCCGGGCTTGCCGATGACGACGGCCAGCTCGCCCTCGTAATCGAACTTGTCCGATATCCAGGGCTTGACGATCGGCTCGCCATGGCCGACCAGCGACTGCGCGCAGCGGGTGAAAATCGAGGGATGCTCCGGCGGCTCGCGCCCGCCTTCCTTGGCATGCTCGGCATAGTTCAGCCCGCAGCACAGGTAACGCGGCGCGTTCCAGACCGCCGGGCGATAGCGTATTCCCTCGGCCGGCAGCACGGCCCCGGCCGGCGGGTCCAGCACGGCGGCGGCAACCCGTTCCATGATCCCATCGCCCAGCGCCAGCAGGCCGGGGATGTCGCGGGGAAGGTCGGGCGCGGCGACGGAAAGGTCGACGATTTCGTCGCCCCGCCGCACGGCGAGCGTCGGAACCCCGTCCTTGTCGAAGGCCAGCAGGCGCATGGCAACATCCCTTCAGGCAAAGCAGTAACAGGGCGGGGAAACTGCCACGGCGGCGCGCTTGGGGCAAGTAGCGCCATCGATCCGGATTGCGGCACCGCGCGACCTTGATCCCGGCCGGCCCCTGAAAAAGAGTATAAACAGGTACTTTCCCACGGCTGAATCGATGCTCGCCACGCCCGGCGGGGCGGTTCCGGCGGTTTTTGTGTAGATTCGATGCAGAACAGGCACAGGAAAGATGTATGTGCGGGTTATGCGCGATATAGATCGCGGGGTGAGTTTGCGGTAGATAAAGGTTAGCCGGAAGGTATGCGTTACCGCGGCTCCAGCGGCGCCTGGAGCGTCACCCAACAGGCGCCATCAGTTATTCAACGACGCCTTGCGCAGGATTCCATACAGGAACATCGCCATCGCGCCGGCGACCCACATGCGGACGAAATCGACGAAGGTCTCCGTGCCCCAGCCGTAAGCGCTCCAGGCGCCCGGGGTGGATTCCAGGGTGCTGTATATATGGGGCGCGATGATCAGGGTCGGCAATATGACGACGCTCCAGGCCATGCCCTTGATGATCGGTGTCAACGCCGTTTTGCGCGGGGCGATCTGGTCCGGGTCGTTTAGGCCGGGCAGCAAAATGCGCACGGTTTCCCAGCCGAGCAGGCAGCAGGTGAAAAAGCCGAGCATTATGAACCAGGCCAGATCGTCGGGCGACCTGCCGCAGAAAAGCTGAATCTCGGAGTTCCTGAAGCAGAACATACCGGGCGGCCAGTACTGCAGGGCGACACTCGGCGCCCCATTGTAAATCCAGGCGACGATCCAGGTCAGCATGTAACCCACATACGGCGCGAACAGCGCCACCGGCGCCCCGAAAACGATTCTCATGATGTGCAGCCCTTCCCTGTTTTCAGGTGAAGATTTAAACCGATGGTTGTTACGGCATTTTGCTACCAGAGCGTTAAGGGCGGGTAAAGAGATTTCCGCATAAGGATCATTTTATCCAGCCGCCGTTGCAGGCCTCCGGCCCGGCAAGGCCGGCGCGGCTTACCGGCTCGCCGTAGCGCCACAACAGCAGCCGCTCATAGCGTGCGAGACGGGGAAACCCGTAGCGTTTCGCTTTGCCTCGCTTTTGTGGCGAACTGCCATGAGGAGGAGAGAGCCATGGAACGCGATATACATATTGCCGATCGAGGCGAACGTATGCGGCGTGGCGCCCTTGAAATTGCGGCGGCCTGTTTGCTGGCGGTATCGATTGCCGGTTGCGCCGCTGGAGGGCGGGACCTGCCGTCCGATCCGATGGCGCTGGAAATCGACGCCGTCGAGGGCGACGGGTTCACGTCCCGGCTCGCCTTCGGGGCGTCGGCGATCTGGTCGTCGGTGGTGCTGCCGGTCAAGGAGCCGGTCTCCACCCTGCACAGGGCGGTCATGCTGACCGCCGAAATGCTGGGTGGGTTGATTACGGCTCCGCTGGCGGCGTTGGCATCCGGCAGCGACAGGCCGGTGGTATTGCTGGCGGTGGACGGCGGGATGGATCTGGTTGCCTGGGAGAAAACCCTGGATACGCTGACCGGCACGCGGCAGACCCTTGGCACGGCGGATTTCCTGATTGATGGCGAGGCGTTCTACCCGGTGCTTTACGAGGCTATCGAGGGCGCGGAAAAATCAGTCGATGTCAGGCTCTATATTTTCGATACCGACGATGTGGCGCTGGACGTGGCCGATCGCCTGAAACGCCGGGCCGGCGAGGTGCGCACGCGCGTCATGCTGGACGGGCTGGGCAGCAGCTGGGCTTCCGGCGAGCCGCCGGATACGCTGCCGGCGGGCCATCGCGCGCCCTTGTCCATCGCCGCCTATCTGCGTGAGGAATCGAAGGTAACGGTGCGCATACAGGCCAGTCCGCTGCTGGCCGGCGACCATACCAAGAGCATCGTGATCGACGGCGAGCGCGCCTTTCTGGGCGGCATGAATATCGGCCGAGAGTACCGTCATGAATGGCACGACATGATGGTGGATCTGCGGGGGCCCGTGGTGGCGGGCATCCGCCGCGATTTTGAGACGACCTGGAGCCGCGCCTCGCTGTTCGGGGATGTCGCCTGGCTGTTCGGCCATCTGACGCGCGAACGCATTCGCAACGAGGGCGGTGGCGCGCCGATGCGCCTGCTGGCGACGTGGCCGGGCGACGACCAGATCCGCCGGGCCCGCTTCGCCGCCATCGAGCGCGCGCAACGTTATATCTTCGTCCAGACGCCCTATCTGGCCGATGACGGCGCCGTGGACCGGTTGGCGGCGGCGGCGCGGCGCGGGGTCGATGTGCGCCTGATCCTGCCGGAAGACAATGACAGTGTGCTGATGGACGACAGCAACCGCGCCGCCACGCAAACCTTGCTGGCGGCCGGGGCGCGCGTCTTCATCTATCCCGGCTTCACCCACGCCAAGGCGATGCTGGCTGACGGCTGGGCAATGTTCGGGTCGTCCAACATGGATTGGCTCAGCCATGCGGTGAACCGCGAGATGGACGTCGCGACCTCCGACCCGGATATCGCCGGGCGGCTGAAGCGGGATCTGTTCATGGCCGATTTCCGGCGCGCCCGGGAGCTGCAGCCGGTCGAAAAGCCGGAACCGATTCACAGGGTCGCCTTCGCCGCCGTCCGGCAGTAGTGGTAGTCGGCGGGTCAGGGTTGGCCGGGTTCCTCCGGCTCGTCATCGAGCAGGTGCTTCAAATAGGCCTCGGGGCCGCGCAGGAAGCGCTCGTATAGTTTGAAATGGTCGGTGTCGCGGTAATCGACGGCGGTTGCGCCGTCGGGGCCCAGTTCCAGCAGCGTTGCGCCGGGCAGCGCCATCAGGATCGGCGAATGGGTGGCCATGACGATCTGGGCCACGCCGGATTTCTGCATGTCGTGAAGGATGCAAAGGAAGGAAAGCTGCCGGTTCGGCGACAGCGCGGCCTCCGGCTCGTCGAGAAGATAAAGACCCGGCTCGTTCAGCCGGCTCAGATAGAGCGCCAGGAAGGATTCGCCGTGCGACTGCTCTTGGAGACGCTGGCCGCCCCAGCGATCGGGGTTTCCCGCCCGGTCGATAAAAGCGGCGACGTTGAAGAAACTCTCGGCCCGCATGAAGAAGCCCTGGCCGACCTTCGGTAGCCAGGAAAGCCGCAGGGCCGGGGCCAGTGGCGACCAATCCTGCGGGCCGCCGGCGCCGTGGCCGGAATCGCCGCCCTGTTCGGAAAACCCCGCCGCCGCGGCAATCCCCTCCAGCAGGGTCGATTTACCGGAACCGTTCTCGCCGACCAGGATGGTGACCGGCCGGTCGAAGGCGATTTCCAGCTCACCGCCCCGCAGCAACGGTAGATTGAAGGGCCAACCGCGCTCCATCTTTTCCGGCAGCAGGGACAGCCGCTTCAGGAATGGCGCGGTAAAGGCGGTTTCCCTGCATTTTCTGGCCATGCGACCACACTAGCATGCTGAAAGATAAGGCGGTACCGGCGATAGAGTCATTTGGAATCATGTTTTCCTAAAAAAATACCGGTAATTTCCGCGAATTTACAATTCGTCAACCTTAGGCCTGTTAAATAGGCGGCATGGGATTGATTTCTCTCGGAAACACTAAGGATCGAGCAATGAAGAGCTTGCGCACATTTCTTTTGGGGTTTGCTATGTTTTCTCTGTGCGCGCCTTTGGCGCAGGCACAGGATTATTACGAATCCGATGGCGGCCTCTACTGGGGCGTGCGGGGCGGGCTGTCGCAAGTGCGCAATTCAGTAGCGGCGGATTGGTATGGAATAGATGCGGTATACAATGATGCTACGCCGCCAGAACTCCAGTGGCCCGGGATCAACTCGCATCACGAACTTCGTGATCTCGAGATGGATTACGGCTACGTCGTCGGCGCGTCGCTCGGGTACACCATGGTATTTCCCGAAGGTGCGGCCGACCTGCGATTCGAGGCGGAAGGAATTTACCGCAAGAACGACGATGGCCAGATCAACTCGCAATGGTATGCGACCTCTGACAATCCGGATTCCATATCGCTTGGGAATGAAAGCGTCCCGGTCTACGGTTCGCTCGAGGTTCGAAGCGCGATGTTTAACGTTCTGGTGGATTTTCATACTCCGACGCGGTTTGTGCCGTATCTCGGGGTGGGCGCCGGTATATCGCAGCTAGTCGCTAAAGGCACGATCTACGATGCAAATCGGTATACTTATGATTACATAGCCAGCGGAGGCTTTTGGATACCATCTTACCCATATATTTTTGACGAAACAATCTATGCTCTGTCATGGCAGGCGATCGCGGGGGTCGGCTACCGTCTGTCGCCGGGCGCAATGTTGACCCTGGAATTCCGTTATTTCAGGCTGGCCACGGATCGCGCGTCGGATCTTTTCGCTACTTGGGAACTCGGGAGCGTCAAGTTCGACGACTGGTCGATGGGCGTGCGCTTCACCTTCTGATTCCACAATTCCCGAATTGGGACGAAATGCACCGAGCCGGGCGGATATTCGCCCGGCTCTCTTTACTTGTGCGGCCGAATCGCCAATATCGGGGCCATGGCGAAAATCACAGGCAAGAACGACGTGGCGATGCTGGAGGCGCTGGAGCGGCGCATCCTGTGGCTCGCCTCATGGACCATCCATAACGCCAACCATATCCGGCCGAACATCGACGGGCTGAAGGTCGGCGGGCATCAGTCCTCCTGCGCCTCGGCCGCGACGCTGCTGACGGCGCTTTACCTCAGCGTGTTGCGGCCGGAGGACCGGGTCGCGGTCAAGCCGCACGCCTCGCCCGTCTTCCACGCCATTCAATATCTGCTGGGCAGGCAGAGCCGCGACAAACTGGAAAACTTCCGCGCGTTCGGCGGGGCGCAGTCCTATCCCTCGCGCACCAAGGATTCCGACGATGTCGATTTTTCCACCGGGTCGGTGGGGCTGGGTGTCGGGGTTACGCTGTTCGCCTCGCTGCTGCGGGACTACGTGCATCTGCATGGGCTGGCCGAGGGCAGCGATACGCCCGGCCGCATGGTCGCCATCATGGGCGACGCGGAACTGGACGAGGGCAATGTCTTCGAGGCCCTGCTGGAGGGCTGGAAACATGACGTCCGGAACCTGTGGTGGGTGATCGACTATAACCGCCATAGCCTGGACGGCGTGGTGAACGACCATCTGTTCGGCCGCATCCGCGATTTTTTCGGGTCGGTCGGCTGGAACGTGGTCGAACTGAAATACGGCAAGCGCCTGGAGGCCGCCTTCGAGGGCCCGGCCGGCGGGGCGCTGCGCCAGTGGATCGACGACTGCCCGAACCAGCATTACTCGGCGCTGACCTTCATGGGCGGGGCCGCCTGGCGCGAGCGGCTGACGGGTGACCTTGCCGGCACGTCCGGCCTGGCGGAACTGCTCGACGTCCACGACGACGCCGCGCTGCACCGCCTGATGACCAATCTGGGCGGGCACGACATGGAAACCGTGCTGGAGGGCTTCCACGGGGTGGAAGACGACCGGCCGCATTGTTTCATCGCCTATACCATCAAGGGCAACGGCCTGCCGCTGGCCGGGCATAAGGACAACCATGCCGGCCTGATGAACCCGGCCCAGATGGGGGCCTTCCGCGCACTCCATAATGTGCCGGAGGGAGAAGAGTGGGAACCCTTCGCCGGCATGGAGATCGCGGAGAGACAAGTCCGCGCCTTCCTGGCCGATGTGCCCTTCGCGCTGCGCGAGGCTCCGCCCGTGCCGGCCAGGGCCCCCGTGCCGCCTATCGCGGCGCCCAAGGCCGACAGCATGTCCACCCAGGAAGCCTTCGGCCATATCCTGAACGAGCTGGGCAAGACGCGTGACGAGCTGACGAGGCGCATCGTCACCACCTCGCCGGACGTGGCGATCTCCACCAACCTGGCGGGCTGGATCAACCGGCGCGGGGTGTTCCACCGCGACGACAAGCCCGACGCCTTCCGCGAGCAATCCATAGCCTCGCCGCTGAAATGGGATCAGGGGCCGGCGGGCCAGCATATCGAGCTGGGCATCGCCGAGAACAACCTGTTCCTGATGCTGGCGGCGGCGGGGATTTCCGACCGGCTGTTCGGCGCGCGGGTGATCCCGGTCGGCACGCTCTATGATCCCTTCGTCGCGCGCGGGCTCGATTCGCTGAATTACGCCTGTTACATGGATGCGCGCTTCATCGTGGTGGGCACGCCGTCGGGCATCGCGCTGGCGCCCGAGGGCGGCGCGCACCAGTCGGTCTCGTCGCCGCTGATCGGCATCGCGCAGGATGGGCTGGCCGCCTTCGAGCCGGCCTTCGCCGACGAGCTCGCCGCCATAATGGAATGGGCCTTCGATTATGTGCAGCGGGACGGCTCCGGCGAATCCGGGATCGAATGGCTGCGCGACGTGGAGGGCGGCGCGGTCTATCTGCGCCTGTCGACCCGCGCCATCAAGCAGCCTAAGCGCGAAATCGACGCCGCAACGCGCCACGGCATCATGGCCGGCGGCTACTGGCTGCGCGAGCCCGCACCGGGCGCCGAGATCGCCATCGCCTACACCGGCGCGGTCGCGCCCGAGGCGCTCGCGGCCTGGGAACAGTTGATCGAGGATTCGCCGGGCGCCGGCTTGCTGGCCGTGACCTCGGCCGACCGGCTGGGCGCCGGCTGGCACGCCGCCGAACGCGCCCGCCAGCATGGCGAAGGGCTGGGCGCGCGCTGCCATGTGGAACGGCTATTGGAACCCCTTGCCCCGGATGCCGGCATCGTCACTGTGACCGACGGCCACCCTGAGGCCCTGTCATGGATCGGCGGCGTGCTGGGCCACCGCATCAAGCCGCTGGGTGTGGAGCATTTCGGCCAGTCGGGCAACCTGCCCGACCTGTTCCGC
>DAOVHN010000045.1 GCA_030671915.1 Pseudomonadota bacterium | reverse complement strand
TGTCACGATTATGAGAGCCGCGACCAGCCTTCCATGCCGTTATGCGGAATTATTTGTAAGATAAATTACAAACCGGTTATCTTCGGGTTATGCTGGGGATAAGGGACGACAGTTCCCACGCTCAGGGAGATCGGTTTGAAGAAAATCGATGATGACGGGCTGACTAAACGCCAGGACGCGGTTATCCGCGCCGTGCGCGAGAGCGGTTTCGCCTCCATAGAATCGATGGCGGAACGGCTCGGCGTTTCGGCGCAGACGATCCGCCGGGAGGTCATCGAACTCAGCCGGCGCAACCTGCTGGAGCGCTATCACGGGGGCGCCGGGTTGCCGCCGGGTACCGACAGGCTGGCCTACACCAACCGGCGTGTTCGCCACGCGGACGAGAAGCGGCGCATCGCCGCCGCGGTGGCTCGCGACATTCCCGACAACAGCTCTGTCTTCATGGATATCGGTACCACGGTGGAGGCGGTATGCGAGGCGCTGGTTGGGCATAGCGGGCTGCGCATCATCACCAACCATATCGTCGTGGCCTCCATTTTCTGCGAGAACACGGATTTCGAGATCGTCCTGGCCGGCGGCATGGTCCGCAACCGGGACCGCGCGGTGACCGGCGAGGCAACGGCCGAATTCCTGCGGGATTTTCGCGTCCAGTACGGCGTATTCGGCATCGGCGCCATAGACCATGACGGCCAGATGCTGGACTACGATTACCGCGACGTCCAGGTCTCGCTGGCCGCCATGGAGATCGCCCGCCAGCGGTTTGTCGTGGTGGACGGCAGCAAGTTCCACGGCGACGCCATGATCCGGTTCGCCCACGTATCGAAGATCGACGCGCTGTATACCGATACCGCACCGCCCGCCGATATTGCGGCGCAACTGGATACCGGCGATGTACGGTTGGTGGTAGAAAATGATACAAAAATGTAATGTTTCTTACATTTATCCAGAACGAACGCCGGATATTAAATCGCCGGGATACATGGCGAACCTGCAGGGAACCGAGAATGCATGCGATCGAACTTGACGGTGTGACCAAACGCTGGGACGCGACGATGGCGGTCGACGACGTTTCGTTCGCGGTCGAGGCGGGCAGTTTCGTCGTGCTGCTGGGGCCCTCGGGATGCGGCAAATCCACCACGCTGCGAATGATCGCGGGGCTGGAGGAGGTTACGGCCGGCCGGGTGCGGATCAACGGTGGCGACATGACGGACGAGCCGCCCGCTCGCCGCAATCTGTCGATGGTTTTCCAGTCCTACGCGCTGTTCCCGCATTTGAATGTGCGCGAGAACATTATTTTCGGCCTGAAGGTGCGCCGGGTGGAAAGCGGCGAACGGGATGCGCGGCTGCGCCGGGTGGCCGAACTGGTCGGGCTGGATGAGCTGCTGGATCGCCGGCCGGCCCAGCTTTCCGGCGGCCAGCGCCAGCGTGTCGCCCTGGCCCGCGCGATTATCGCGGAAAATCCGATTTGCCTGATGGACGAGCCGCTGTCCAACCTGGACGCCAAGCTGCGCCATGCCATGCGCGTCGAAATTCGCGAGTTGCAGCAGCGCCTCGGCATGACGGTGATCTATGTCACCCACGATCAGACCGAGGCCATGAGCATGGCCGACCGGATCATCCTGCTGCGCGACGGCCGCATCGAACAGGACGGCGCCCCGGACGAGTTGTACAGCCTGCCCGCCAGCACCTTCGTCGCCAGCTTGATCGGCGCCCCGCCGATGAACCTGATCGACGTCGCGGACGGGGCGGATGGCGCCGTGATCGAGGGCGTCGGCCATGTCGTGACGGGGGGCGCGGGCGCTGGACGGCGGCTTGGGATCCGCCCCGAGCATATCGAAATCTCCGCCGGCGATGGCCTGCCGGCGGCGCTGATCGCCTCGGATTACCTGGGTGCGGATACCATCGTCACGGCGCGTGCCGGCAAGCAGGACGTGCTTGTCCGCGTGCCGGGCCATCGCAAGGTAAACAACGGCGAAACCGTCAGGCTGAGCTGGCCACGGGAAAGCGCCCACATGTTCGACGCCGCGACGGGACGGCGGATCGGTTATGCCGACCCGCCCGCCGCGGCGATTCAATCCGGTCCAGGCGCTGACGAATAGGCGTCCGGCCGGGATCAATTTAACAACCAAGGAAGATCAAGGAGGCAAACGTCATGTACCGAAAGCTGAAACAGACTATCGCCGCCGCCGCACTGGCCGGGGCGTTCGCGTTCACCGCGCCCGCGGCCGCGGTGGAGCTCACCATGTATTATCCCGTCGCCGTCGGTGGCTCGCTGACCAAGGTGGTCGATGGGCTGGTGGCCGACTTCATGAAGGAAAATCCGGACATCAAGGTGAAGGCCATCTATGCCGGCAACTACAACGATGCCCGCATCAAGGCGCTGGCGGCCCTGAAGAGCGGCGAGCCGGCGCAGCTTTCCGTCATGTTCTCGATCGACATCTACGAATTGATCGAACAGGACGCCATTGTCGCGTTCGACGATATCGTCAAGACCGACGAGGAAAAAACCTGGCTGAACAGCTTCTATCCGGCGTTGATGGAAAACGGCAAGACCGGCGGCAAGACCTGGGGCATTCCGTTCCAGCGTTCGACTATCGTCATGTATTACAACAAGGATGCCTTCCGCGAGGCGGGGCTGGATCCGAATAAACCCCCGGCAACCTGGGACGAACTGGTGTCGGCCGGCAAGAAGCTGAACAAAGGTACCGCCGGCCAGATGGACCGCTGGGGAATGATGATCCCATCGACCGGTTACCCCTACTGGATGTTCGGGGCGCTGGCCATGCAGAATGACCAGGTGTTGATGAACAGCGCCGGCAACGAGACCAATTTCGACGCGCCGGCCACCATCGAGGCGCTGCAGTTCTGGCGCGACCTGGGCGAAAAACACAAGGTCATGCCGTCGGGCACCATCGAATGGGGCACGCTGCGCCAGAACTTCCTTGAGGGCAAGACCGCCATCATGTGGCATTCGACCGGCAATCTGACCACGGTCAAGAAGAACGCAAAGTTCGATTTCGGTGTCGCCATGCTGCCGGCCGGCAAGCGCCGCGGCACGCCTACGGGCGGTGGCAATTTCTATATCTTCAAGAAGAGCTCGCCCGAGGAACAGGCCGCGTCGATGAAGCTGATCCGCTTCCTGACCCAGCCCGGGCGCACCGCCGAATGGAGCATCAAGACCGGTTATCTCGGTACTCGTCCCGACGCCTACGAGACGGACGCGCTGAAGAAATATGTCGTCGAATTCCCGCCGGCCGCGGTCGCCCGCGACCAGTTGGAGTTCGCGACGGCGGAGCTTTCCACCTACCAGACGGGCCGTGTGCGCAAGCTGCTGGATGACGCCATCCAGTCGGTCCTGACCGGTGCCAAGACCCCCGCCGAAGCCCTGGGTTCCGCCCAGAGCCAGGCGGACAAGGTTCTGAAGCGCTACCGCTGATCGAAAGTCGGGCGCGCGGGTTCGGGGACATTTAACATCCCCGGGCCCGCCAGTCCGGGCAAGATGGGGACTTCATCGACCATGCGGCAGGTTTATGGCTGGCTTCTGCTGACGCCGGCGGCGATTCTGTTGATCGCCTTCACCCATTACCCGACCGTCGCGACCCTGTGGCACAGCTTCTTTTCGCAGGGCACGGCGATGCGGCCGGCGGCCTATGTGGGCCTCGAGAACTACCTCTACATGCTCGACGACGAGATATTCTGGAAGGTGGTCCGCAATAACGCCCTCTACGCCGCGGGCACCATTCCGGCCAGCATCGCGATCGCCCTCCTGATGGCGGTCTGGGTCAACGGCAAGCTGCCGCTGCGCGGGCTCGCCCGCATGGCCTATTTCACCCCGACCATCCTGCCGATGATCGCGGTGGCCAATATCTGGCTGTTTTTCTATACCCCCGAGATCGGGCTGCTGGACCAGTTCATGAGGCTGTTCGGCCTGCCCTCGCATAACTGGCTGGGCGACCCGGACACGGTTCTGTGGTGTATCGTCGTGCTGGCCATCTGGAAGGAAGCCGGGTTCTTCATGATTTTCTTCCTGGCTGCGCTGCAATCGCTGCCGCCGGAGCTGGAGGAGGCCGGGCGGCTGGAAGGGGCCGGGCGCTGGTATTACTTCCGGCGGGTGACCTTCCCACTGTTGATGCCGACCACGCTGTTCGTGCTGATCAACGCAACCATCAATTCCTTCAAGCTGGTCGATCAGTTGTTCATCCTGACCAAGGGTGGGCCGGACAACGCAAGTTCGCTGTTGCTTTATTACATTTACGAGGTTGCGTTCAGCTTCCTCGACGAGGCCTATGCGGCGACCCTGACCGTGGCGCTGCTGGCGACGCTGGCGATCATCGCCATCGGGCAGTTCTTCATCATGGACAAGAGGATTCATTACCGATGATCGCGGGACGCCATAGCGGGTTTGCCTGGCGGCTGGAGATCGGCGCGGCGTGGCTGCTGGCCGTGCTGTGGCTGGCGCCATTGCTTTATGCCTTCTGGGCCGCGTTCCATCCGCCCGAATACGCGACCCGGTTCGATCTGCTGGCGCCATTGACCCTGGAGAATTTCCGCGAGGCCTGGTCGCAGGCGCCCTTCGCGCGCTATTTCCTGAACACCTTCATGCTGGTCTCCTCGATCCTGCTGGCGCAGTTCGTGCTGTGCACGCTGGCGGCCTATGCCTTCGTTCGGTTCGAGTTCCGGGGCCGCGATATCGCCTTCGCGCTGGTACTGGTGCAGTTGATGATCATGCCCGAGATCCTGATCGTCGAGAACTACCGGACCATGAGCCGCATCGGCGCGGTCGACACCATCCTGGGTATCGGCCTGCCCTACATGGCCAGCGCCTTCGGCATATTCCTGCTGCGCCAGACCTTCAAGACGATCCCCAGGGAACTGGAGGACGCGGCGCGGATCGAGGGCTGCAACATTATGCAGGTCCTGTGGAAGGTTTACGTCCCGCTGGCGCGGCCCACCTATGTCGCCTACGGGCTGGTTTCGGTCAGCTACCACTGGAATAATTTCCTGTGGCCGCTGATCATCACCAATTCGGTGGAGACGCGGCCGCTCACCGTGGGGCTGGCGATTTTCGGGGCGCCGGAATCCGGCGTGGACTGGTCGATCATAACGGCGGGCACCCTGCTGGCGGTGGCGCCACTGCTGTTGGCGTTCCTGCTGTTCCAGCGCCAGTTCGTGCAATCCTTCATGCATGCGGGCATAAAATGACCAGGATCGTCACCTGGAACATACAATGCGCCAAGGGCGTAGATGGCAGGGTGGACCCCGGGCGCATCGCCGAGGCCGCGCGGGGTTGGGGCGACCCGGATGTAATCTGCTTGCAGGAAGTCGCCCGCTTCATGCCGGATCTGGACGGCGGCGAGGGCGCGGACCAGGTTGCGGTTTTCGCGTCGCTCTTTCCGGGCTACGAGCCAATATTCGGGCCGGCGCTGGACCGGCCCGGCGAGGTATCCGGCCGGCGCCGGCAATTCGGCAATCTGATCCTGTCGCGGTTGCCGGTCCCGCAGGCATTCCGCCATCTGCTACCCTTCCCGCCGGAAACCGGCGTCAAGCGCATGCAGCGGCAGGCCACCGAGGTCGTAGTCCGGACCGAAGCGGGACCGCTGCGCATCGTAACCACGCATCTGGAGTATCATTCGCAAACCCAGCGTCTCGCACAGGCCGGGGCCTTGCGCGTGCTGCACGCGGAATCGGCGGACAATGCCAACTGGCCGCCGGCCGCCGTGGACGGCCCCTATGCGCCGCTGCCACGGCCGGCATCCTGCGTCATTTGCGGCGATTTCAATATCGCGCCGGACGACGCGGTTTATAGCAGGCTCGTCGCGCCCTTCGCCAATGGCACGCCGGCGCTGAAAGACGCCTGGCGCGCATTGCATGGCGATCGGCCGCACGATCCGACCTGCGGCATCTTCGACCGCGAACAATGGCCGCAAGGCCCCCATTGCCGGGACTTTTTCCTGGTCACCCCGGATGTTGCCACGCGCACCGGGCGGATTGAGGTCAATCAGGAAACCGACGCCTCGGATCACCAGCCGCTGCTTCTGGAATTTCGGTAAATGCTCGCCGCTAGCGCATTTCAGGATTGGTCGGTGCCGGCGCGCTGGCGCAGATAAGACCCATAGGCGGCGGTCGCCATGAAGACCGCCAATTCGCCAGATTTCGGTGCGTCTTATGCCTCGGTGGGGGTGTATAACGAAAAAATACTACCCCTGAAATTCTCTAACCTGTTGAAGAAAATCAGCAATCTTTATTTCGGCCCGCTGAGATGTACATAATTTATGTACGTCGGGGGGATTCAGGGGGGGGGCCTGAACTTGCATTCATCTCGCGGCTATCATGTTCTAGTTAATTGAAATCAAAGTATATTCATTGTGCGCTTCGATCTCGGCCGTCGCTGGCACGCAAGTTGCGATTATTAACGTGAAAGCGCATACGCAAGCGAGGTGGCGAGATGAACGAAAAAGCCAACATCCTCATCGTCGATGACGAAGAAGTAGTGCGCCATAGTCAACTCAGGATCCTGGCGGATGTAAAATGCAATGCGGCGGTGGCCTGGAACGGTATCGAGGCGTTGCAGGCGATGGAGCAGCACCCATTCGATGTCGTGCTGCTCGATCTTCGGATGCCAGGTCCCGACGGCATGTGGGTTCTCAAGACGATCAAGGAAAGATGGCCCGGGAGTGAGGTGGTCATCATCACGGGTTACCCGTCGATCGAGACCGCCAAGGAGGCGGTCAGGCTCGGTGCCTACAACTATCTGGCCAAACCTGTCAGCCCGGATGATGTCGTCGAAGCCGCGAACGGCGCAATGATGAAGAAAAAGTGGGGCCTGCAAAGGGACCGAGCGAGCCCGAGTTGACGGGCCTGGTTCCAGTGCCGGTTTTCGTCGAAAGACGAATGGCTCCACCCATCCAGGAAGGAGAAACAGTCATGAAAACCTTACACAAAGTTCTGGTGGTTGACGACGATGCGGTCGTCGGTCGGAGTTTCGATCGGGTCCTCGCGGACAAGGGGTATGACGTAAGCACGGCCCTCAATGGCGAGGAAGCCCTGAACAAATGCAGCGGCGAGGAGTATGACGTTGTCTTTACCGACATCAAGATGCCGGGCATGGACGGCCTCGAGGTTGCCAGACGGGTCAAGGCAAAGTGCCCCTGGACTCCGGTGGTCATCATCACCGGCTATGGGACCGAAGAGAACGAGGCCGAGGCCAGGGTGCTGGGGGTCAACGGCTTTGTCCGCAAGCCCCTGACGCCGGCAATGATCGAGGGCATCACGCTGAAGGCCCTCAAGGAGAAAGGGGTTGCCCCTGTTGCCCAGGCCGGAGCGGCGGCGATCGCCCTGCCACAGACCGAAGCGGCCATCACGGAGACGGCCTTCGTCGCGGCGGAACCGGGGGCGCTAAGGGACATCCTGACCTTCGCAGGGAAGGTCGGTCTGTTCGTGGCGGCGCCCTTTATCGGGCTGGCCTATGCCCTGTTCCTGCCCTTCTTCGGGCTCGGCGTGCTGGCCTGGATGGCCGTCCGGACATTGGCCCGATACATCCTCCTGCGGAACCTCGCCCTCTTCGCCGCGGCGCCGTTTATCGGGCTGGCGTATGCCCTTCTCCTGCCCTTCGTCGGGCTTGGCGCACTGGCCTGGATGGGCGTCCGGACGCTGATGAAACAACCCGAACCGAAGTAACCGCAAGGCTCTCATTCACCGGCAGGCCGCCGCCCCGCGATGGCGGCGGCAGCCGCCGGGGTTGATGGGACATCCCCGAACGAACCGACGACTGGGAAAGGAGCAAGACCAATGGCACGCTCCAGGATCGAAGGCCACACCGCAAGCGGCCCATCTTACGCAGGCCTCGTCACGGCCGCCGCCGCGGCAATTCTTATACTATTCGTCGCTGCGCCCCTGACCGCCTCTGCCGCTGTCGGCGGTTCCACCGACTCTCTTCCCGAGGACGACGAGACGTGTCTCTCGTGCCACGATTCGGAGGGAATGGAAAAAGATCTCGCGAACGGGGAAGCCCTTTCGCTGCACATTCGCGGCGATGTTTTCGCAGACTCGATCCACGGCTGGGTCGGATGCGCGGGCTGCCACGCGGATGTCGACCTCGGGGTCCATCCCGAGGACAAGCCGATAGAAACGCTGAGCGCACATTCCGCTGAAGCGTCGCAGGTCTGCGCGCAATGTCACTCGGGCGAGAGCCTGAAAGACGGCCCGGCGCACCACGCGCGCGCGTCGACGACCGGCGGGCCGGCATGCGCCGAATGCCACGACGCGCATGCCGTCACACCGATTTCAGAGTGGAAGGCGGGCACCGGCGAAACGGCATACTGCCTTACTTGCCATGGACAGGCCCTTAGCGTCCGGCTGGACAGCGGCGAATCCTTCGCGCTGTCCGTCGATGATGCGGTCCTCCGCAACTCGGTGCATCCCGACCATGAATGCGCGGACTGCCATACCGGATTCTCGAAGGAAACCCATGAGACGGAGTTCTTCGCGAGCACGCGCGAACATGCCATTGCGCGGGCGCAGGTCTGCCGCGAGTGCCACGAAGGAAAATTCGAACAATATGAGGGGAGCATTCATGCGACACTCATCAAGGACGGTAACCTTGCGGCCCCGGTCTGCACGGATTGCCACGGCGCCCATTCGGTCCGTCCCAAGGCCGTTTATGAGACGGTCACCGGCGTGCCCTGCAAGAAATGTCACGCCAACATTTTCGACGCCTATCTGGGCAGCATGCACGGCCAGGCCCGGAGTAAACCGGGCCATTTCGATGCGCCAATCTGCGCGGACTGCCACCGCGCCCACGAGATAGGTCCGGCTGCGGCGGGCAACCAGTTGCGGGATGCATGCCTCGGGTGCCATCCGGGTGCCATCGATGCCCACCGGGAATGGCTCCCGAATACGGCCCTGCATCTCGAGGCGGTTTCGTGCCCGGCCTGCCATGCACCGTTGGCGCAGCGGAGTGTCGAGCTCAGACTTTTCGACAACACGGCACAAATGCCGGTCTCGGAGCCACAGGACGCGCCGCAATTCGAAGCCCGGATCCGTTCCGCCGACGCGCAAGGCGATGGACTGGATGCGTTCGAGTTGTGGAACCTCGTCAGAGACATCAACCGCGAAGGAAATGCGGCCGAAATGACTTTGCAGGGTCGCATGGGGGTTCGCACCGGTGTCGACGCCCACCGGCTGTCCGACAAGACAAGCGCGGTCAGGGACTGCAGCAACTGCCACCAGCAGGGTGCCGAACCGTTCCAGAGCGTCACCGTGTCGATCGTCGGCCGCGACGGCAGGCCGGTGCGCTTCGACGCCGACAAGGACGTTCTGAATTCCGTGATGTCCGTGAATTCGGTAAGCGGGTTCTATGCCATTGGCGGCACGCGTATCAAGCTGCTGGACGTGCTGCTGGCCCTTGCGTTTCTCGGCGGAATCTCCGTGCCGATCGGACATCTGACATTGAAATGGCTGTTCAGGAATTACCTGAAGAGGGCACAGGGGGAAGGCTCGTCCCAGGACTCGTGACGGTCTCGGCCGCGGGCTCCGCCCGGCGGCAGCC
>DAOVHN010000458.1 GCA_030671915.1 Pseudomonadota bacterium | reverse complement strand
GGCCAGGACATTGGCCACCCGCTGCACGGCCTGCCTGGTAAGCCCCATGTTCCGCGCGATCTGCGCGACCGGCAGCGGCGCTTCATCGATTGCGCCCATGACTTGCCATCTGGCGCTCGATAGCCCGAGGTCGCTCGTCAGGCGGTCGCCGGCTGCGAGGAGGAGACCATTCAGGCGAAAGGTCTCCAGGATCAGGCCGGTTAGCACGGTTCCTTGTGGGGTGTGGTAGCTCATAGGACAATATATTGTCATAATGACAATATATTGTCAATTAATTTAAACATACACCGTTGACGGCGTCATCCTGTCGAGATGTCGGGGTCAACCCGTCGGCTCGTCCTCCTCCGCCAGCGCCGCGAGTTCGCTGATGGTCACCGGCTTGATGGGTGGGCGGATGCGGTAGTAACCGACTTCGCCGGGCGAGACGCCGCGGGCACCGGCGATGATTTCCGAGACCGAGAGGCCGCAGACGCGGCCCTGGCAAGGCCCCATGCCGGCGCGGCTGTATGCCTTGGTCTGGTTGGGGCCGAGGCAGCCGATCCGGACGTGCTCGCGGATCTGGCCGGCCGCCACTTCCTCGCAGCGGCAGACGATCGTCCCGTCGCCGGGGCGCAGGAACTCCATTGCGGGCCGGTAGAGGCGGTCGAGGAAGGGGCGGATCGCCAATTCGCGCGACAGCGCACGGCGCAGCGGCGCGCCCTCGCCGGCCGAAGCGTCCGTCGCCCGCAACGCCGCCAGGCGGCCCTGGATCGCGGATGCCTTCGCGCCGACGATCCCGGCGCCGTCGCCCGCCACGAAGATGCCCGCCAGTCCGGTTTCGCCCCATTCGTCCAGGCGCGGGCGCCAGGCGCGCTGCATGGCGTCCCAGTCGTGGTCCAGCCACAGCGAACGAGTAATCTGCACATTGGGAACCACGCCCTGATGCAGCAGCAGGAGCTTACAGGCCAGTTCGCGGGGTTTGCCGCCCGCGGTGAAACGCAACACCTCTACCCTGTCCGCGCCCAGCGCCTGCAGGCCGTGTGCGCCTTTGTACCAGGGGATGCCGGCGCGGCGCAGGGTCGCCGTCATGGCTATCCCCTTGCGCAGGTAGTCCGCGGCGCGAAGCGCACGCGGCAGGTACGCCAGCGCCGTCATATAATTGCGCGCTGGCGTGGTCTCGACGATGGCCTCGATCCGCGCCCCGGCGGCCAGCATCTGGGTTGCGATCAACAGCAACAGCGGCCCGCTGCCGGCCAGGACCGCGCCTTCGGCCGCGAAAATACCGCCGGCCTTCAGCATGATCTGCGCCGCGCCGCAGGTCATCACGCCGGGCAGGGTCCAGCCGGGGAACGGCATCGGCCGCTCCATCGCGCCGGTGGCGAGGATAATCCGGTCGGCGGTCACCACGCGCGCCTGGCCGCCTTCGGTGTAATACACCGTTCGCTCGGGCGTCACCTCCCACACGGTCGTCCCGGGGCGGTACCGCAGCCCGTCGCGTTCCAGCACGCCAAGCAGGCTCGTCCCTTGCGCATAGTCGGGGCCGAGTATCTTCCTCCGGTCCTCGTCCGTATCTGATATATTGCGGTAAATCTGCCCGCCGGGCCCGGGTTGCTCGTCCAGCAACATCACCTTGCCGCCACGGGCCAACGCCGTATCGGCCGCAGCCAGCCCGGCCGGCCCGCCGCCGACGATCAGAAGCGGGACATGCTCAACCATCATCCAGCCCCCGCGCGCCCAGCATCGGGCGCACCCGCATGCCGTCGCGCACCCGGGTCATGCAGGCCTGCATGTTTGGCACCCCGTCGATTTCCACCAGGCAGTCGAAGCAGACCCCCATCATGCAGTATGGCCCGCGCGGCGCGGCCCCGCCGGGCGTGGTCCGCGTGACCGCATGGCCGGCGGCCAGCAGCGCCGCCGCCACGCTGTCGCCCTCGCGCGCCTGCACCGGTTGCCCGTCGAAATGGATGGTGACCTCGCACCGGGCGCCGTCAGCCAGTCTGCGGAAGCCGGTATCGTTCGGCACTGAAACCCTCCAGATAGGGGATGTCGGGGTCCTCGCCGGCGATCCAGCGCGCCAGCACCAGCGCATGGACGGCCGCCAGCGTGACCCCGCTGTGACAGGTGACGAGGAAGGCGCCGGGATGGGCGATAGACTCGTCATAGATCGGATGGCCGTCCGGGCTCATCACGCGCAACGCGCCCCAACTCCGCACGACCCGGACATTTTCGAGGATGGGGAAGATGCGCGCGGCGCGCCCGGCGATTTGCCCGATCACCTGCGGCATGGTGGCGTCGTCGAACCCCACATCCTCCTGGGAAGCGCCGATCTGCAATGTGCCGTCCCCGGTCTGGCGGACATGCACCGAGGGATATTCAAGGAAGGGCGCCACCCGTTCGGTAATCAGCAACTGGCCGCGGTTGGGCCGCACCGGGGCGTCCAGCCCGACCATCGGCGCCAGCGCCGCATTGCCCAACCCGGCACAAAGCACCACCCGCTCGGCGCGCCATCGCCCACCATTGTCCAGCGTAAAGCCGCCGGTCCCGGGCCCGATGGCGCGAATGGCGGCGCCGTTTTCGATATGCCCGCCCCCGGCGACGAATGCGTGCGCCAGCGCGCGCAGCAGATAGAGCGGATTGCAATGCCTGTCCTCCGGCCCGAAGATCGCGCCGGCGAAATCGCCCTTGGCCATGGGGACCAATTTGCGGACCTCGTCCGCGTCCAGCCGCTCAAAGGGATAATCGCCGCCCAGCGCCTCCCGCAGCCCTTGGAGGTCAGCCGCGCTGTCGTCGAGTTCCCGGTCCGTGAGACAGAAATCCAGCCCGCCCGGCTTGCTGAGCTGCAGCGGGACTCCGGTTGCGTCCTCCAGCTCATCGGCGAAACCCGGCCAGAGCGATGCCGACAGCCGCGTCCAGCGCGCATAGACAGGCATCTTGACGCCCTTGCCCTGAACCCAGACCAGGCCGAAATTTCCGCGCGCGGCCCGAAAGGCGATATCGCCTTCGTCGAAAACCGTG
>DAOVHN010000617.1 GCA_030671915.1 Pseudomonadota bacterium | reverse complement strand
GCTCAAGTTCCAGTCGCCGGTAAAGAAATCCAGCTTCGTCATCGTCGCCGGCAGCCGCAGATCCTCGATGTCGGTGCGCCCCGGCAACCGTACGTCCAGCGGGTTCAGCACATCGGTGATGCGGATGGCGTCGGATTTCCCCCATACGACGATCTGCCGGCCGGCCTTGATGTCGGCGCCGGCGCCGAGCCGCCCCTGGATGTATGCCTCGCCGAGTTCCGCATCCGATTCGTATTCGTCGAGGAATTGCTCGGTATAGCCGTCGCGGCCCTGCATGCGCCAGGCCCAGTCATGGAAAGCGTAACCGGCGACCCGCGCGCGCCAGTCCGGCGAGAAAGCCAGGTCGAACTGGGCATCGAGGCGGCTGCGCAGTCCGGACAGGCCGCGATGGTCGGTCTCGCCTGCGGCCGGCGTGTCATGAGCGAAATTGTATGAGACATCCTGGCTAACGGACCCGCCGGCCGCAAAGCCAGAAGGAGATTCCCGCTCCCGCGCGGCGCCTTCCGGCCCGGTGGCCTCCGGGGCCGGAGGCTGCGCCTCGTCGTCGAAGCCTTCCAGCGGATCCGTCGAGGGCCGGGTCGGCTCTTCCTCGTCGAACCCGCCCAATACCTCGTCCATCGGCTGCTGGGCCAGCGCCGGTCCCGCATATCCGGCTTGGAGAAGCTGGGCGGCGGCCAGCGCGGCCAGCACAGATTTCCCCATCCATGCCAGTCTTCCCGATTCCGGGAACATCAGGGCCCCTTTTCCAACCGCCGCACTGTGAACATCCCCTCGTCGAGGTTCTGGTTGAACTTCACGTCGCTGAATTTCATCACGGTCCGGTGCAGAGTCTCGCCGCCCTTGGTCGTCTTCATGTCGAGTTCGGTGCCCATCCAGATCCCGTCGAACCGTTCCAGCTGCTTCACATCGAAATATTTGAGCTTGTTGCCGTCGCGGACCCAGTGCACGGCACGCACCACCATGAAGATGTCCTGCCTGACGAAGACGACGGATTTGTCGTAGCCATAGCGGTCGCGGACTTCCCTGTCGCGGGGCATCGTCTCGATCAGCCAGACCTTATTCCCGCGCACCTCGTCTTCCTTCAAGAGCTTGTAGGTCCATTCGTCGAGTACGCGCCGTGTCATGTCGGCGTAGGAGAAATCCGTCCCCATGAACGAGCCAGACTTGTCCGAGCTGGCGATACGCTTGGTCTTGCGAAGTTCCGGCAGATAGAGCCACTGGTCGTCGTCCTTCTCGCCGGCGTAGTAATCGTAAGTGAGGAAGCCGGTCCCCCGGACGTCGGCGGGCGCCAGGAAGAACATGATGCTCCGCGTATCCCGGCCCTCGTCCTTGGCCAGCTTCGTGACCCGCCGGACGCGTTTGTCGCCGCGCTTGTCGATCAGGATCATCTCCAGGGTGGCGGTGGAATTGTCGCCATCGTCCCGGGCGTCGACTTTCTCGATGATTTCGCGCGCCGTGAGTTCGTCCGCCACCGCGCATGGCGCGGAAAACACTGTCCCGGCGGCCAGAGCGAAAAATAATGCCGATCGCATGCGATTCATTGGCTATCCTCCATATCGGGTGTATCAGGGAGTTGTTCGGGCGCGGCCGGGTTCAGCAGAACCATCAGCGCCGGCGCCAGCAGAAAGTCGGCCAGCAACGCCAGCAGAATGGCCGAGCCGACGAGAAAGCCGAACTGGATCACATTGATCATCGACGCGAACATGAAGATATAGAATCCAATGGCCAGAACGACACTGGTCACGAGCATGGCGCGGCCGGCGGTGTGCAGGGTGCGGCGCACCGCCTCGCGCACGTCGCCGCTCTGCGCGAAGTAGCGCCGGAAATTATGCATGAAATGGACCGTGTCATCGACCGCAAGGCCGATGGCGATCGAACCGACCAGCATGGTGAACATATTGAGCGGTATCCCCGCCCACCACATGAAGCCCATGGCGATGGCTATGGGTGCAAGGTTGGGCAGCATGGCGGCCAGCCCGAGCCTGAGATTGCCGACCAGCAGGATCATCATCAGCGTGATGGCGCCAAAGGCGATGACGTAGCTTTTCGCGGCCGACCACATGGCTGCGCTGAGTGTTCGGCTGAAGAGGCTCATGATGCCGGTGGCCGTGACTGTGACGTCCGGGCCCAGCGTCT
>DAOVHN010000436.1 GCA_030671915.1 Pseudomonadota bacterium | reverse complement strand
CTTTCCGGGTTTCTTGCGCTTCTCGAAGTAGAGCGACAGGCCGACGGACAGGAACAGCCCGATCCACAGAACATTGCCCAGCTTGGACGAGAACAGCACCATGATATCGCCCTGTGACATTTGCAGCGCGATCAGGAAGTATTTTTCCAGCAGCGGCCCCAGGGTCACGACGATCAGGATGGCAGCCACATGGTAGCCGGTTTTGCGCGCGACATAACCGATCACGCCGAATGCCAGCGCCAGATACATGTCGAACATATAGTCGCGCGACACGAAGGCGCCGACCAGAGTGAAGGAGATAATGATCGGCGCCATGTAGGTGGTGGAGACAACCGTTACCTTCGACATATAGCGCGCCAGCGGCAGGATGGTGAAAATCATCAAGAAGTAGGTTACCGCCATCGCGGTAAAGGGCGCGTAGGCCAGTTGGGGACTGTCGTTGAAAAGGTCCGGCCCGACGGTGACGCCGTGATATTGCAGCACCACCAGCATGATCGCCGCCGTTGCGCCGCCGGGAATGCCGATCACCAGAAGCGGGATCAGCGTACCGGATGTTACGCCGTTATTGGCGGATTCCGGGGCCACCAAACCTTCCACATGGCCGGTGCCGTACAGTTCGGGCGTCTTCGAATAGGTCCGCGACTGCTGGTAGGCGACGAAGGACGCGATCGACGCGCCGGCGCCGGGCACCACGCCGATGATCAGCCCGATCATGCTGGTCCAGGAGATATGCCACCATTTCGAACCGGCGAGCTTAACCCCTTCCCAGGTCTCGGCCCAGCCGGCCTCTTCCATCAATTTCTGGCCTTCCTCGGAGATGATAGACCGGCGTTCGATCACGACGAAGGCCTCCGATACGGCGAACAGCCCGACCAGGGCCGGGATCAGCGGCACGCCGTCGTATAGCTCCAGGAAGCCCATGGTGCCGCGCGGCGTGGCGTAGACGACGTCGGCGCCGACGGACCCCAGCATCAGGCCGAAGAAACCGGCGATCAGGCCCTTCAGCGTGTCGCGCGCGGCGATCGAGGCGATCAGCGAGATGCCGAACAGCATGACGACGATCATCTCAACGCTGTGAAGGTAATAGGCGACCTGAGACAGCCAGGGCATGGCGAGCAGCGCCACGACCGTGGTCAGCAATCCGCCCGCCACGGACGAGACGAAGGATATGGACAGCGCCTGATGGCTGCGCCCCTGCTTGGTCATGGGATAGCCGTCCAGCGGCGTCGCCGCGGCGCCGGCGGTACCGGGGATGTTCACCAGGATCGCCGGGATTCCGGCCCCCATGCGCGACGAGGCGTAGATCGCCACCATGAAGACCAAACCGGTCTCCGGGTCCATCGACAGGGTCAGCGGCAGCAGGATGATGATGGTGTTCGCGGCGCTGAAACCGGGAATGGCGCCGACAATAAGACCCAGAAAAATGGCGGGCAAAATCACCCACCAGAAGCCGATCATGCGGGCGAAGAGGTCGACGAACAGACTGGGATCGAATTCCATCTCAGAGCACCTGCGCCATCATCAACTCGAACGGCCCTTTAGGAAACCGGACCTCGAAGGCGTAAACGAACAGGAAGTAACCGCCAATCGCGAGAACGGCCGACAGGGCGAGAATGAACTTCCAGTTCCGTCCGCGGCTCAGCAACAGCATCGCGCCGCTCAGAAAAATGAACGTCGTTATGGTAAAGCCGCCCCACTCGACGAAAAAGATGAAGAATATGGTGAGCGCGAACAGTGCGGCGCGCCTTGGCATGAATGAGAGCGGTTCCGTCAGCCGCTGAAACCCAAGATCCGCCTCGCCCCGCCTTATCGACAGCAGGCTGTAAATGACGAAGGCCCCGATCAGTGCAATCAGCACGGCGCCGATGAAAAAGGCGCTGACCTGGGCCGTCCAGGGTGAATCGATGATGGTGGAAAAATAATAGAGCGTGAAGGCCAGCGCGGCGGCCGGGATGACCAGATCGCTGCCGATATGCTTCTTCTCGGGTTCGCCCGAATTCGATTCGTTGTCCATCTAGCAACCTGTTCCAATCTGCGGCCACGGCGCAGGTGAAATCGCATTAAGAAAAAAAGAAAACCGCCAGCCGGACGACACGCCGTCCGGCTGGCGAAATTCAACTCGCGCTGCCGCCGGTCAGCCCTTGCCGGTCAGCAGGTCTTTGTAGTCCTTGCCGATGTCGGTCATCGCCTTGGCGTAGGCCGCGCACTCATCCGGGTTGCCATAACCGATGAATTCCCACGGCGCCTTGGTCTTGACGATCGCTTCCTTGTAGTCCGGATCGTCGAAGACCTTAAGCAACGTTTCGGTCAGCATCTTGAAGCGGTCGGGGTATTTGTCGATCGCCTCTTTCTTGATGCCGAAGGCCCGCGCGCCGGCCACCAGATCTGGCAGATTGGTCCCGAATTGGGCGTTCACGGTCGGCGCATTGTCGGATCGGTCGGGAAGCGGATTCTTGTGGGTGAACATCAGCACGACCTTGAAGTTTTTCGGTCGATTGACGATGCCGCCCGCAGGCAGCGCCGCGAGGTCCATCTCGCCGGTCTCGACGCCCGCGCGGGTGTTCTTGCCGCCGCTCAACGGGATCGGGTTGAAGCTGGCTCCGGTATGGCGGCCCAGCGCCAGGATGCCAAGCGTCGCCGGATGCGCCAGGCGGCTGACACCGACATTGAGCGTGCGCTTCTTGCCCTCGGCGACGATGTCGTCGATGGTCTGCAGCGGCCCGTCGCGCTTGACGAACACGATGCCCGGATCCTGGTCGACCCGCGCGATATACATGAAGTCGTTGAGATCGAAGGTCGGCGGTTGAACGACCCAGTTCAGCACTTCCGGTCCCATATTGCCGAAGATCAGCTCATGGCAGTCGGGCTTGGCGAGCCCCATGTATTTCTCGTATCCCACGCGCCCCGCGGCGCCGGGATAGAAGGACGCCTCGAACTCCGCTTTCAGATATTTCTTCCACACGCCGGTGAAGGCGCGTTGGTTGCGGTCCGCGCCGCCGCCTTCGCGGGTCGGCACGTAGATCTGCATGTTGCGTTCCGGAAATCCGGCCCCGAAGGCCGATCCAAGCGGCAAGGCCGCCGCGGCACCTGCCGCCACGGTACCCTTCAGGAAAGCGCGACGGTCAGTCGGCCAGTATAGTTTAGTCATAGGTTCCTCCCGGTTT
>DAOVHN010000774.1 GCA_030671915.1 Pseudomonadota bacterium | reverse complement strand
CGGCCCAGCGCGCGGAATAAATCCCCGGCTCGTCGCCCAGCGCATGAACCGCCAGGCCCGAATCGTCAGCCAGCGAAGGCAGGCCGGATCCTTGTGCCGCCGCATGCGCTTTCAGTAACGCGTTCGCGACAAAGGTCGAGCCGGTCTCTTCCGGTTCGGGAAGGCCGAGGGTTTCGGCGGAGACGACCTCGACGCCGAAATATTTGAGGAGGTCCGCAATCTCGCCGACCTTGCCCTTGTTGTGGCTGGCGATGACCAGCTTTCCGTCGGTGAATTTTCTTGCCATGGCCGCATATATGGCGCGGCGGCCCTCGGCAGGGAAGATGAATCTCGGATCGCCAGACCAAACATGGCAAAGTCACCCCATATCTTGTGGATAACTGTGTGGAAAACACTTCATATGCCATAGAATGGCCTCCGGAGCCCGCAGAGTCGCGTTGGGCATTCGTGAATCATGGGTCGTAAAACCCGCCGGAGGGTACTCAGCGACTCTCTGGGAGACTCGAAGTTTTCATGGCCTTTGCACGCAAAAAGAGTCAATTGACGCGAATTATGCTAGCGTTCTGCTTTCGTTCTACATACAGTGTGTTTCGCCACGAACAGGGAAAGGCGCCAAGCCATGGTCGCGCGAGTCGCCACCGTTGCGTTTCAGGGGATCGATACGCTGAACATCGACGTCCAAGTGCAGATGGCCGGCGGACTGCCCGCCTTCACCATCGTCGGCCTGCCCGACAAGGCGGTGGCCGAAAGCAAGGAGCGGGTGCGCTCCGCCCTCGGCGCGATGGGGTTGGCCCTGCCGCCCAAGCGGATTACCGTAAACCTTTCCCCCGCCGACGTCTTGAAGGAGGGTAGCCATTTCGACCTGCCGATCGCGCTGGGCCTGCTGGTGGCGATGGGCGTGATCCCGGCCGACGAGATGGTGCGCTACATGGCGCTGGGGGAACTGGCGCTGGATGGGGCGATTACCTCGGTCGCCGGCGTGTTGCCGGCCGCGATCGCCGCCGCGGCCAACGAACGCGGCATCGTCTGCCCGTCGGCGACGGGGGGCGAGGCGGCCTGGGCCGAGGGCATCGAGGTGCTGGCCCCGGCCTCGCTGATCGCGCTGATCAATCATTTCAAGGGCACGCAGGTGCTGACCCCGCCGGAACCGTTGCTGGCCGAGGATGACGGGATGGCGCCGGACCTGATCGACATCAAGGGCCAGGAAACCGCCAAGCGCGCCCTGGAACTTTGCGCCGCGGGTGGCCATAACCTGCTGATGCTGGGCCCGCCGGGTGCGGGAAAATCGATGCTGGCGCAGCGTTTACCGGGGATTCTTCCGATACTGGATCCGCGCGAGGCGCTCGGTATTATGTAGCAAACGCACCTGTGCGTTTCGCATAATGCCGAGGAGACTCGGCATTGGTTGAAAAGTTGTGCAATACTTCGCCCTATGCGGCGAATCACAGGCATACGCCTTGCGTTAACGGCTTTTGCAACGCCATTTCTGGTTGTTGGTTATCTCAACATCGAGAAGTGGGCCGAGAAGTATGGGTACGATCAATATCTT
>DAOVHN010000201.1 GCA_030671915.1 Pseudomonadota bacterium | reverse complement strand
CATGATAGCGATGATCCTGGCGGGCGCGGTCCTCGGCGCGGCGCTATTTTTCGCCATTAGCAGCGAACATTTTCTCGGCTGGTTCCTGCTCTTCGCCCCCTGGCAGGCAGGCTACGCCGCGGCCATGGCGACGGCGCTGAAGGATTAGAGCGCGCACCATTCGGAACCAACGGAACTACCGTCTTCCGCGAGAAATTACGCAATGCTAGGGATTCCGTAAGGTTTTCGTGTCTTTGATAGGAGCGCGGCCGCGATATTCGCGCCGGACGAGGGGCATAAATGGCGAATTTCATCACCTTCATACGTCTGATCCTGCTGTTGGTGCTGGTCCTGTCCATCTATTGGGCGGACCCGTCCTGGCAACGCGCCAACATGCCGCTGCTGATCTTTATCATGGTGCTGGATGCGCTGGACGGCTGGGTAGCACGGAAATTCAACGAATCCTCGCTGTTCGGCGCGGTGTTCGACATCGCCGCCGACCGCATCGTCGAGACCGTGCTGTGGGTCGTGCTGGCCCATATCGGGCTGGTGCCGGTCTGGGCGGCGATCGTGTTCATCGTGCGCGGCAATATCGTCGATACGATTCGCAATTCCATGGCCGCCTCGCAGGGCGTGGCGCCCTTTGGCATGATGCAATCGCCGCTGGGCCGGCTGCTGGTCAGCAGCCATTTCAGCCGCGGCTTTTACAACACCGTGAAGATCGTGACTTTCGGCTGGGTGCTGATGATACAGCCCATGCCCATCGTCTATCCCGATTACTGGGCCGATATCAGCGACGTTTCCGGCGCTGTCACCCTGGTTCTGGTCTGGATGTCCGTGGTCTTGTGCCTGGTTCGCGGCGCGCCGGTCGTCATTGAATTCCTGCGCACGCCCAGGCAAGCCGGATGAGCGTCGCCCTCATAGACGTGGATG
Source organism: Pseudomonadota bacterium (assembly GCA_030671915.1). Lineage (GTDB taxonomy): Bacteria > Pseudomonadota > Alphaproteobacteria > UBA8366 > JADFVY01 > JADFVY01. Next base: position 4,582 of record DAOVHN010000201.1, on the reverse strand, counting down.
GCACGCTGCTGACCGGGCGACGCAGCAGCGAGGCGCTGTTCATCCGCTATCTGCTGCGCAACGGCCTGCTGGGCCCCCGGCAGATCGGCGCGGCCATCTGGTTCATGGCCCGGCACGGAATGCGCCACGGCCGCCATGCCTTCCGCAAGAACAAGGCCTACCTGGCGGGACTGAAGCTGGCCGATATCGCGGCAATCGCCGAGGCCTTCACGACAGAAGAACTGGAGCCGATCCTCGACCGCGCGCTGCTGCGCCGGATGGACGAACACCGCGCGGCCGGCGCGCGCATCATGCTGCTGACCGGCACGCCCGATTTCATTACCGCGCCCCTGGGCCGACTGGTCCGGGCCGACGGCTGGCGGGGCGCGCGATATGCGGTGCGCGACGGGGTATTTCAGGCAGCGCTTCCCGTCGAACATCCCCTGGGCCTCGACAAGATCCGCGCGGCAATGGCGTTGTGCGAGGAAGCCGGATCCAGCCTGCGCGACGCCACGGCCTACGCCGATTCCAGTCACGATCTGCCGCTGCTGCTGGGCGTGCGCCACCCCGTGGTCGTGCGCCCCGACGACAAGCTGCGCGCCGAAGCAAAGGCGCGAGGCTGGGAGATCATGGGCGCCGCGCCCGATAGCGACCCTCGAGTCCACCAGGGCCGCCCCACCCACGCCTGAACCATTATACCACGGCCGGTAGCATGCCCTCTTAACACATGCGTTCTTTCGAATGTATAATGTATAGTGAGTCCAGGATGGACTGACTCGGATGGGATGCATGGCTCAAAAGGCAAGGCGGCGGTTTCTGAAACTGGCGGGCGCGGGTCTGGTGGCGGCGCCTTATCTGTGGCGGCGCGACGCGCGGGCGGCCGGCGGCCGGGTCGTCGTGATCGGCGGCGGCGCCGGCGGCGCCATGGCTGCGCGGCTGCTGGCCGCGTCGGGCAAGGGGCTGGACGTTACCCTGGTCGAGCCCAAGACCAGTTACGTCACCTGTTTCTTTTCGAATCTGTACATCGCCGGGCTGCGCTCGCTGGAGTCGCTGACGCATGGCTACGATGTGCTGTCGGAACGGTATGGCGTAAGGGTCATGCATCAGGTGGCGGTGGCGGTGGATCCGGAAAAGCGGACCGTTCGCCTGGCCGGCGGCGACATGCTCACCTGGGACCGGCTGATCGTCGCGCCGGGCATCGACTTCCGGTGGGATGCGATCGACGGCTACGGGCCCGAGGCGGCGGAAATCATGCCCCACGCCTGGCAGGCCGGCGGGCAGACGGAACTGCTGCGCCGACAGCTCGAGGCCATGGAGGATGGCGGCACCTTCCTGATCGCACCGCCCAAATCGCCCTATCGCTGTCCCACCGCGCCCTATGAGCGGGCCTCCCTGGTCGCGGACTATTTCAGGCGCGAGAAGCCGAAATCGAAGATCATCATCCTTGACGCCAAGGACATTTTTCCCCTGCAGGACTTGTTCGAAGAGGCTTGGACACGGTTCTATCCCGGCATGATCGAGGTCCTGCCCGCTGAATTTTCCGGCGGCATCAGGGCCGTGGACCCCGCGACCATGACCGTGACGGCCGACGGCGAGGAATTCAAAGTCGACGTCGCCAATGTCATCCCGCCGCAGGCCGCGGGCCGGATCGCCCACCAGGCGGGACTGGTCGACCGGCGCGGCTGGTGTCCCGTCAATCCCATGAGCTTCGAGTCCTCGCATCAAGCCGGCATCCACATCATCGGCGATGCCGCGCTGGCGTCGCCCATGCCGAAAGCAGCCTACAGCGCGCGGCAGCATGCCCGGATCTGCGCCGAGGCCGTGCTGGAAGCTCTGTCCGGCGAAAACGCGAAGCCAGGCGTGCTGGGCGGCGCCTGCTGGAGCCATGTCGCACCCGACCACGCGGTGCGCGAGCGCGCCACCTTCGCGGTCGTTGGCGGCGCGCTGCAGCGCATCGAACTCGACATCAGCCCGATCGGCGAGAGCGATGAGGTCCGTGCCGCGACGGCCCGGGACGGCGACGACTGGTACGCCGGGATCACCGCCGACATCTTCGGCTGAAATCGGCCTGCGGCGACCTGTCGCAGTTCCCGCTTGATTCTCCAACAGAATTTGTGTGTAATCGGCTGTAAAGAAAATTCGACGCCCTTGAAGGGTGGGTTCGTCCCATCCTTCAAGGTCTCTACTCCGGCGGAAAACATGAGGGGGGAGACAAGGGAGCGCCAATGAGCAGCCGTCGCATACGAACCGTAACCGTCATATTGGCCGGCCTCTGCGCCGCGGGGCTTCTGTCGCCACCCGCCATGGCCGACGAACTTTACGATCTGGGCGAATATCTTTCCGGCGACTGCACGGCCTGCCACCAGTTACAGGGCGAATCCAAAGGCATTCCATCGATCACCGGCTGGCATGTCGAATCGTTCGTGACGGTCATGCAGGCCTACAGGCAAGGCGAGCGGAATGACACGCTTATGCAGATGGTCGCCAAGCGGTTCAGCGACGAAGATTTTCAGGCGCTCGCGGTATTTTTCAGCAAACAGTGACAACAGGAGTAACGAGCATGAACAGGAAATTCACGAGACGCGAATTTGGAATCATGGCCGGCGCCGCGGGGGTAGCGGCATCGAGCCTTGGGGCGCCGGCGATCGCCCAGGGCAAACCGAGGCTCGTCGTCATCGGCGGCGGCCCCGGCGGCGCAACGATCGCGCGCTATGTAGCCAAGGACTCGAAGGGCGCGATCGACGTGACCCTGATCGAGGCCAACGCGGTGCACACAACCTGCTTCTTCAGCAACCTGTATCTCGGCGGGTTCCGGACATTCGATTCGATAACCCATGGATACAACAAGCTTGCGTCCGATTACGGCATCACCGTCATGAAGGGCTTCGCCATCGGCGTGGATGCGGCCAAACGCACCGTCAGCCTGGCCGGCGGCGAGAAGGTTTCTTACGACAAGCTGGTGGTGGCTCCCGGCATCGACTTCATGTTCGATGCCTATGAGGGCTACAGCGAGGCGGTGACCTCGACGATCACGCATGCCTGGAAGGCGGGCCCGCAGACGCAGGTTCTCAAACGCCAGCTGGAAGCGATGGACGATGGCGGCGTGTTCGTGATCGCGCCGCCGCCGAACCCGTTCCGCTGCCCGCCCGGGCCGTACGAGCGGATCTCGATGGTGGCCCATTACTTCAAGCAGCATAAGCCGAAATCGAAGATCATCTGTGTCGACGCCAAGGATAAGTTCTCCAAGCAGGGACTGTTCCAGGAAGGCTGGGACACCCACTACGACGGCATGGTCGAATGGCTGCCGCTGAAGATCACCGGCGGCGTCAAGGCGGTCGACGTCAAGGGCATGGCGCTGCACACCGGCGGCGATACCATCAAGGGCGACGTCATCAACGTGATCCCGCCGCAGAAGGCCGGCAACATCGCCTTGGCGGCGGGGCTGGCCAACGAGTCCGGCTGGTGCCCGATCGACCCCTTCACCATGGCTTCGACGCGCGTAGCACACGTCTACGTGATCGGCGATTCCAGCATCGCCGCACAAATGCCCAAATCGGGCTTTTCCGCCAACAGCCAGGCCAAATCCTGCGCCATGGCGATCCGCCATGCGCTGACCGGCTCCAAGGCGTTCGATCCGCGCTACGGCAATACCTGCTGGAGCCTGATCTCGCCCGACAATGCGGTGAAGGTCGGCGCATCCTACAAGGCGACCGCGGAGAAGATCGCCAAGACCGACGGCTTCATCAGCAAGACCGGCGAGGACGAGGCCCTGCGCGCCACCACCGCCGGGGAAGCCTTCGGCTGGTACGACGGCATCACCGCCGACATCTTCGGCTGAACGCGCTCTCAGCCACTCGGCGCCGGCCAGCGGGCTGGCGCCGGGAGCGGGCGCCGGATTTTCAATCCGGCGCGCCGTGGCGCTGGCCGGCCCTAGGGGAGGACGTACCGGCGGCGCCCATGGGCGTCCCCGGGCGCCCGCGGGCGCTCTCCTTTTTTCGCCAGGGCGCTACTTCGCCACCTCCCCCGCCATCCGCTCGCGGCGGCGGGTGGCGATCAGGGTGGCGGCGGCGCCGATGCCCAGCGCGGCGCAGGCCGCGATTACCGGCGTCAGGCTGCCGGGAAAGCTATCCCCGAAGGCCGGCGCAAACATGCGGACCACGACCAGCACGGCGATGGCGGCCGCCAGGGCCGACAGCGCGGCGACGAGGCTCCAGGCCATGCGATAGAGCCCCTCGTTGCGTTCCATGGGCAGGTAAAGCAGGGGGCGAAGTCCCATGACGGCGACATACAGCCCGGCCAGCACCCCGATGCGGTCGAGGCCGCCGCTCTCCACGCTGAACCAGGCCAGCAGGTTCTGGACGGATTGCTGCAACTCGACCATCCCCGCCAGCACCAGCGCATAAACCCCCACGAATGCCGTCGCCCGCGCCCAACGCGGCACGGGGAAAGATACGGCGGTGGTGAATTCGATCTGCTCGGGGTCGCTCATTCCGCGTCTCCCTCGCCTTGCCCCGGGCCGCTATCCTTCGGGCCGGGGCGGCGCAATTCGCGGATCAGGCCGCGGATGAACAGAACCGCGACGACCCCCAGCACCAGCAGATTG
>DAOVHN010000154.1 GCA_030671915.1 Pseudomonadota bacterium | reverse complement strand
GCATAATGAGCGGCAATCGGTTAGAATGAAGCTGGCCGACGGGCGCGATATCGCCTTCGTCCAGATCGCCGGGCTGGTGGCGCGTCGTATTCTGATCTGGGTTACGGAAGGGCAGGAACTGGCCGCGGGCGAACGGTTCGGACTAATCCGCTTCGGCAGTCGCGTCGATGTCTATTTGCCCGACGGCGTATCGCCGCTGGTCTGTGTGGGGCAGATCGCCGTGGCCGGCGAAACGGTTATCGCGGACCTTGAGGCAGGCGAGCAGCCGCGAGAAGGAGAACAACGCTGATGCTGAAACGCAAATCCAGACGGAAATCCCGCCGCGGCGTTCCCCGGTTCAAGGGGCTTAGCATCTCCAAGCTTATCCCTAACATGATCACGGTGGGCGCCACCTGCGCCGGCTTGACCGGGGTGCGTTTCGCGATCGACGAAAAATGGGAATTCGCGGTGGTTGCGATCATCGTGGCCGGCGTCCTGGACGCGCTGGACGGTCGTATGGCGCGGTTGCTGAATTCCGCCAGCGATTTCGGGGCCGAACTGGATTCACTTTCCGATTTCGTGTCCTTCGGGGTATCGCCGGCCCTGATCCTTTATTTCTGGTCCTTGAGTTCGCTGGGTGGAATCGGCTGGGCGGTATGCCTGTTCCTGGCCATCTGCTGCGGTCTGAGGCTGGCGCGCTTCAACACCAATATCGGCAGACTGCCGCCTTACGCCTATAACTACTTCACCGGAGTTCCGGCGCCCGCCGGCGCGGGGCTCGCGCTGTTGCCCCTGATGGCGACCTTCGCGTTCGGCCTCGATATCCTGCGCGAACCGGTGTTTGTCGCGGTGTGGACCGTGATAGCGGCACTGCTGATGGTAAGCAGACTGCCGACCTTTTCGTTCAAAAAAATCAAGATCCCGACTGCCGCGATCCTGCCGGTCCTGGTCGTGGCGGGCCTTCTGGTGGCGGGCCTGGCCGGCGCGCCCTGGCGCACGCTGACCCTGGTCGTCCTCGTCTATATCGTCAGTTTCGGTTATTCCGCCTGGACGTTCCGTCGTCTGAAGGCCGAGGCCGAGCGAATGCATGACGAGCGCGACTCCGACGACCCTGCCGAGGTTTCTCCCGACGAGGCGCTCGACAAGCCGCGCTTGCGGCCGGTCGAATAGGAGGCTGCGCGTTTCATGCTCGACGGGGCCGTCAAGAGACTGTTCGACCCGTTATTCAACGGGATAGCACGCTATCTGGCGCGGGCCGGCATATCGGCTAATTTCATTACGCTGACGGCGGTCGCGGTGGGCCTGGCGGTACTGATTCCCCTGGCCATGCAGAATTACCTGATGGCGCTGGCGCTGATCGCGGTCAACCGGGTTCTGGATGCGCTGGACGGGGCCGTGGCGCGGCGCAACGGCATCACCGATCTGGGCGGTTTCTTCGACGTGGTCGCCGACTTCATCTTCTTCGGCGCGGTGGTCCTGGGGTTTGCTCTCGCCGAGCCGGAGGCCAATGCACTGGCCGCGTCCTGGCTCCTGTTCGCCTTCATGGGGGCCGAGGCTAGCTTCCTGGCCTATGCGGCCTTGGCCGAAAAGCACCATTTCCATTCCGAAAGCCACGGCCAGAAATCGATATTCTTCCTCGGCGGCCTTGTCGAGGGGGTCGAGACGATCGCGGCCTTCGTGCTGGCCTGCATATTCCCGCAGTGGTTCCCCTGGATCGCGGTGATCTTTGGCGTGCTCTGCTGGATGACTACGGGCGCGCGCATCATGGTCGCCATCTTCACCCTGCCCGGCGGAACGCCACCGCCCGGCGCCGAGATAGAGCAGGACGAAGAACCGATCGCGTAAATTATTACTCCGCGATCTCCTGAAGGCGCGTGGCCTTTGCCGCCCTGCGCACCGCGCGCCGTTCGCCCCAGCGGTCCAGCCGGTCGCGCATGTTGGCGCGCAGCATCAGGGCCGACGGCGTCACCACCAGGGTCAGCACGGTCGCGAAGGCCAGGCCAAATGCGATGGCCGTCGAAAGCTGGGTCCACCACTGGGTAGAGGGCGCGCCCACCGTGATCGCGCGGCTGACAAAATCGATATTCACCCGCAACACCATGGGCAGCAGCCCCAGGATTGTCGTTACCGTGGTCAGCATTACCGGTCGCAGGCGTTGGGCGCCGGTGCGCAGCACCGCCAGTTTCGCATCCGGTTCGATCTCGCGCAGCCGGTCGAAGGTGTCGATCAGCACGATATTGTTGTTGACCACGATGCCTGCCAGCGCAATGACGCCGACCCCGCTCATCACGATGCCGAAGGGTTGGCCGGTGATCAACAGCCCCAGCAGCACACCGACGGTCGACATGACCACCGCCGACAGGATCAGGAAGCCGCTGTAGAAGCTGTTGAACTGGGTGACCAGGATGATGGCCATGATGAACAGCGCGACCCCGAAGGCTTTGACCAGGAAGTCCTGGGCGGCCGCCTGTTCCTCGTCCTCACCCTTGAACTTGTATGTCATGCCCGGAGGCAACTCGACGCCGGCGATCCATTCGCGCAGTTCGCGCACCTTGTAGTCGGCCAGCACGCCTTCCTTCACGTCCGCCTTCACCGACATGACGCGATGCATGTTGACCCGCTGCAGCGTGCCGGCCTTGGGCCGTGCCACGCGTTTGACGAAATTGCCGATCGGCACCATTCCCAGCTCGGTGCGGATGCGGATGCTGTCCAGTTGGCCCAGCGTGCGGTTCGCCTCGGGGAAGCGGATGACGATGTCCAGTTCCTCGTCGCTGTTGTCGGGCCGGTAGGAGCTGATATTCAGCCCCTTGGTGATCATCTGGACGAACCAGCCGATGACCGCCACGTCGGCGCCGAAGCGCGCGGCCTGTTCGTGATCGACCTGCAATTCCCATTCGATGCCGGGAATCGGGCGGCTGTCCTCGATATCGCGTAGGCCTTCCATTTGTTCGACGCGCGCGCGCACCAGATCGAGCACTTGGTCCAGCTGTTCCCAGTCGTCCGAGGCCAGCTCGATATGGACCGGTTTGCCGACCGGCGGGCCACCTTCTTCTTTTCTGGTTTCGACGATAATGCCCGGGATATTGGCGCTGCGCGCATGGATGTCGGCCAGGATCTCGCGGGCCGGGCGGCGCCGGTTCCACTCGACGAAATCCAGCGAGATCGTGCCGACCACGTCCTCGGCTTCCTCGGTGCGGCTTTCCCGCTTGCCGCTGGCGGTATATACGGTGATGAATTCGCCTCTTTCCCGTGCAATATCCAGCACATGCGCCTCTGCGCGGGCAACCAGTTCGTCCTGCTCCAGGGCCGACAGGTTGCCGCGCGCATGGATTTGCACCATGGCGCGGTCGGGTTCGACCTCGGGGAAGAACTCGACGCCTTTGCCGAAGTTTCCATAGGCGAACCAGGTGCCGCCCAGTGTCAGCACGGCAAGAAAAAGCACAAGAGAGGGCCAGCGCAGCGCCACCGCCAGGAATCGGACATAGAGGCCGACCGGGCCCTTCAGGCGCATCAGTTCCTCGCCGCTGCCCGCCGCCAGGGCGTGGGCAGTGTGCTCGTCCTCGGCGCCGGCCTTGCCGATATAGGCGCCGATGGTCGGCACGAAAATGAGCGCCATCAACAGTGATGCAGCCAGCGTCGCGATCAGCGTTATCGGCAGATATTTCATGAACTGGCCGACGATGCCCGGCCAGAACAGCAGCGGCAGGAAGGCGGCCAGGGTGGTCGCCGTCGAGGCGATGATCGGCCAGGACATGCGCTTGGCCGCCATCGCGTAGGCCAGCTTGCGCGGCTCGCCCTCGGTCATCTTGCGGTCGGCATATTCGGTGACCACGATGGCGCCGTCCACCAGCATGCCGACGGCCAGGATCAGCGCGAACAGCACCACGATATTCATCGTCATCCCAAAGGCGGCCAGCACCAGGATACCGCTCAGGAACGAGCCCGGAATGGCGATGCCCACCAGGAAGCCGGCGCGCAGCCCCAGCGTCGCGATGATGACAATCATCACCAACAGCACCGCGCTGATGACATTGTTCTGCAGGTCGCCCAGCATCAGCCGGATGTCCTTGGACTTGTCCTGACTGTAGGTGACCTCGATGGTTTCCGGCCATGTCAGCCGTGTCGCCTCGACGATTTCGCGCACCGCGGCGATGGTGTCGATGATGTTCTCGCCGGCGCGCTTGGAGATTTCCAGCGCCAGCGCCGGGTGGCCGTTGACCCGGGCGAAGCCGTCGGCGTCGCGGAAGGTCCGGCGCACCGATGCGATATCGCCCAGCGTGATGACCGCGTCCCCCTCCACCTTGATCGGCAGTTTCATGATGTCGCGCACGGAATCGAATATGCCGGGCACTTTTACCGAAAACCGGCCCTGGCCGGTATCCATGGCGCCGGCGGCGATCAACTGGTTGAAGCGACTGACGACGTTGGCCATGCGTTCGGGATCCAGCGCGTAGCTTTCGACCAGAATCGGGTCGACAATCACTTCCACCCGTTCGTCGCGGTCACCGGCGATTTTGACCTCCAGCACCGCGGGGATTCCCTCGATCCGGTCCTTGACGTCGCGCGCCAGGCGCAGCAGCGTGCGTTCCGGTAGCGGCCCGGCCATGGTCACCACCAGCACCGGGAACAGGCTGATATTGACTTCCTGCACGTTGGGTTCGTCGCTACCGGCTGGCAGCTCGTTCTTCGCCTTGTCCACTTCTTCGCGCACGTCCAGCAGGGCGCTGTCGGGGTCGAAGCCGGCATCGAATTCCAGCAGGATGTTGGCCCCGCCCTCGCGCGCCCAGGAAATCATTTCCTTCACGCCCTCGATGGAGCGCAATTTTTCCTCCATCGGGCGCACCAGCACCCTTTCGGCATCTTCTTGGCTGATGCCTTCGTGATTGATCGTGATATAGATCTTCGCGATGGTGATGTCCGGGTCGGCTTCCTTGGGGATTTCCAGCCATGCGTATGTGCCGCTGGCAAGAATCAGCAGCAGCGCGGAAATTACCGTCCGCGAACGCGACAGGGCGGCATCGATCAGTTTCAAGAAGCGCTCCCGCTCAGATTTTCGCGCGACGTGGGCGTGCTTCCCTCCGGCACCGGCGTAACCGTCTGGCCGGGCAGCACGAATTCCTGGCCCACCGTGATGATCGTCGCCTCGCGCGGCAGGCCGGCGACCCAGATTCCGTCCAGACCGTCCGACACCAATTGAATGGGGTGGAATCGCACGATGTTTTGCCCGTCCACGATCTTGACGCCGATTACGCCGGCATCGTCCAGGGTCAGCGCCGCCGGCGACATGTTATGCGCTTCGACGGCCTTAACGGGCAGGCGGATTTCCGCTGTCAGCCCCGCCGCCAGCCGACTTTCCGTGTTCCTGATTTCCAGCTCCACGCGGAAGGTTCTGGTGCCCTCGCTGCCGACCAACGAGACATAGCGCACCCGCCCGTCGACCATATCGCCGGTGACCAGCCGCACCTTGCCCTCGCCGCCGGTGGCGACGCCGGTGATCTCGCGCTCGGACACCTGGGCGACCGCGACCAGCGGGTCGAGGTCGATCACCAGCGCGACCGGGTCGCCGACGCCCAGATAATCGCCGACCTCCACCATGCGGGTCTGGACCACGCCATCGAAGGGGGCGCGGATCACAGTGCGTTCGATATCGATCTGGATGCGGCGCAGGCGCGCCTCGGCGGCTTCCAGATTGGCCTTGGTCTCGGCCAGCCGGGTCTGGGTCTGATAGCCCTTGGAGGACAACTTGCTGGCTGCAGTATATTCGATTTGGCGTTGTTTAAGCAGCGCCCGCGCCTCTTCAAGCAGGGCTTTGCGGTCATCGGTGGCCAGCCTGACGATGATATCGTCCTTGTTTACCGGCGTGCCTTCCTCTGTCTCCACCGAGACAACGCGGGCTGCGGTTTCCGCCCTGATGGTGGCATGGCGCGACGGTTCGGTTTGTCCGGTCAGCACCAGCGAGTTGATGCGCGTTTCGGCGACCGAGATGCGCACCTGCACCCGCATGGGCGCCTTCGCTACCGGCGCCACAGGTTGTACGGACGCCTGGATGTTTTCGGCCTCGCTCGGCGAACTGCCAGCCAGATATGGCGAGGCCAGCCATCCGGCGGCCGCCAGCGCGATGACAAGCGCTATTACGTATGAGCTTTTCATGGTTCCCGCGCTCCCCGCCTATTCCGCGGCTTCTGTTTTTGGTGTGTCACCTGCCGACTCGACCAGTGCATCGCGGTTTTCCTCGAGGAACTTCACCGCCGCGCCGTAGACCGCTTGGCCGAACTGGTTCACGAATACCGGGCCAGCGCCCCATCCCGAGCGATCGCAGGACTGCATATGCTCCAGCTTTTCCCGGTACCACCCG
>DAOVHN010000395.1 GCA_030671915.1 Pseudomonadota bacterium | reverse complement strand
CCCAGATAGGTGCGCGAGATCGAGAATACGATGTGGCCGCCGGGCCGGGTTGCGCGGACCAGCTCGTCGAGGCCGTCGAGCGGCGCGTGGCCCTGGGTGAAGACGCCCGAGGCCACGGTGGCGGCGAAGGCGTCGTCGGCGTAATCGAGCGGCTGCCCGAGCAGGCCGTGGCGCAGATCGCGGTAGATGTCCTTGGTGGCGGCATGGGCCAGCATGCCTTCGGAGGCGTCGAGGCCGGCGATATTGGAATAGCCCAGCGCGGTCAGGATTTCACCCATGATGCCGGTGCCGCAGCCGGCGTCGAGCACCGGGCCGCCGCCCGGGGGCTGGTGGCGCGCCAGCATGGCGGCGACCATGGCCGGATGGCTGTAGCCAGCGCCCCGCATATGCTCCTCATATTCCTCCGCCCAGCCGTCGTAGATCGCGGCGGCCTGTTCCGGGCTGTCGGAGGCGTAGACCTTGTGAAGCTCCCGGGTTTTTTCGTCGGGATTCGAATTTGTCATGGTCGCTTTCCGGATGTGAAAAACTTCGGGGCGATGATAGCAGGAGATGGCGGCTCGGGGGAAGTTTGAGGCGAGTTTCCGGGGGATCGCGCGCCTCAAGGTGCGACCGCACCCCCCAGATAGTCGATCGCGGCCTGGACGCCGCCCTTGCCGTGGGGAATGCCTAGCGCCACCAGGGCGGTCTCGGTGACGGCCAGGCTGCCCAGCACCATGGGAGCGTTAACGTGGCCCATATGGGCGATGCGGAAGGCCTTGCCGTCCAGGTCGCCGATGCCGATGCCCAGCACGACGCCGCATTTCTCGCGGCAGTAATCCAGCAGCCGGGCCGGGTCGTGGCCGCCATTCATCAGCACGGCGGTTACCGACGGGGCGCGTTCGGCCGCCTCGGTTATGTTGAATTCCAGCATGCCGGCCTCGGCCCAGACGGCGACGGCGGCCTGCACGGCGTTACTGAGCAGGCGGTGGCGGGTGAAGACATTGTCGAGGCCCTCGCCGAGCAGCATGTCGAGCGATTTGCGCAGGCCGTAGAGCATATGCACCGGGGGCGTGCCGCAATATTTTTCGTAATGCATCTCGCCGTGGCGCGCCGTCCAGTCCCAGTAGCGGGTGCGCAGCCCGGCCTCGCCATGGGCGGCCAGCGCCTTCGCGCCGGCGGCGACGAAGCTCAGGCCCGGCGGCATCATCAGGCCTTTTTGCGAACAGGTGACGGCGACGTCGACTCCCCATTCGTCCATCTCGAAGGGCATTGTGGCGAGCGAGGCGATGGCGTCGACCATCAGCAGCGCATCGTGGCCGGCGGCGTCGATGGCGCGGCGCAGCGCGGGGATGTCGTTGGCGACGCCCGAGGCGGTATCGACCTGCACGACCAGGATCGCCTTGATGCGGCCGTCCTTGTCCTCGCGCAGGCGGGCCTCCAGCGCGGCCGGGTCGACGGCGCGGCGCTGGTCGCCGGCGATTGTCTCCACGGCGGCGCCCATCATTTCGGCCATCTGGCCCCAGCCGGCGGCGAAGCGGCCGCTTTCCAGCACCAGCACTGTATCGCCCACCGACAGCACGTTGGCCAGCGCGGCCTCCCAGGCGCCGTGGCCGTTGCCGATATAGATGTAGGGCTGGCCGGCGGTGTGGAAGACGCGGCGCAGATCCTCAAGGCAGCTGTCGGTGATGCCGACCAACTCGCCGCCATAGATATCGACGGCCGGGCGGTGCATGGCGGCCAGGATTTCGTCGGGCACCGTGGTCGGCCCCGGGATGGAAAGGAATTCACGGCCATTGCGGACGGTCATGCGGCGGGTACTCCGGTCTGTTTGCCTGGCGTCGATATCACAGAACTACGGCCGATGGCAGGGGGTTCATTGGGAATTTCAGCGGTGGCGCGACCTCGTCCTTCGAGACAGGCCTTCGGCCTTCCTCAGGATGAGGGCACAGAAGTTGGTGCATCATACTGAGGAGGTTGCGAAGCAACCGTCTCGAAGGAAGAGGTCGCGCCACCCCACGAATAATTGAACGCGGCCCGGCGGATTCCGGTCGTGCGGGGGCGCGGTTGGAGATATCGTTTCTGCGTTACAGTCGCAATTGGCGTGGCGTGGCGCCCGCCGGGTAACGGGAGGACAGGATTATGGACAACAAACCGGTTCGCAAGACTGCAAGTGACTTCGACCAGGAACTGCTGATTCTTTACGACAGGTTCGCCCACGGGCTGATCGGGCGGCGGGAGTTTCTCGACCGTGCAGCGAAGTTCGCGGTGGGCGGGATCACCGCCGCGGCGCTGCTCGATAGCCTGTCGCCGAAATATGCGCTGGCCAAACAGGTCGATGAGAAGGACCCGCGCATCGAGGGAGAATTCATCGAATATGATTCGCCCGCCGGCCACGGGAAAATCCGCGGCTATCTGGTGCGCCCCGCCGGCGGGGGGAAGCGCGGCGGCGTCGTTGTGATCCATGAAAATCGCGGCCTGAACCCCTATATCGAGGATGTCGCACGCCGGGTGGCGGTCGCCGGCTTCACCACGCTGGCACCGGACGGGCTGACGCCGCTGGGCGGCTATCCGGGCACGGACGAGGAAGGCAAGGCGATGCAGAAGACGCTCGACAAGGGCAAGCTGGCCGAGGATTTCATCGCCGCTCATGGGCATCTGAAGGCGGACGCGGCGTCGAACGGCAAGATCGGCGCGGTGGGCTTTTGTTATGGCGGCGGCGTCTGCAACGCCATGGCGGTACGCCTGCCGGACCTGGCGGCCTCGGTCCCGTTCTATGGCCGCCAGCCGAAGGCGGCGGACGTCGCGAAGATCCAGGCGCCCCTGCTGCTGCATTATGCGGGGCTGGACGAGCGGATCAACAAGGGCTGGCCCGCTTACGAGGCGGCGCTGAAGGCGCAGGGCAAGGAATACACCGCCCATATCTATCCCGAGGTCAACCACGGCTTCCACAACGACACCACGCCGCGCTACGACAAGGCGGCGGCCGAACTGGCCTGGTCGCGGACGGTGGAGTTCTTCCAGACGAAGCTGGCCTGACGTCGTATTCCGCGCAAACGCGAATTGCTCTATCATCGCCGGCGAACAGGGAGGCCGGAATGATGGATCACGACGCGATCGCGGCGGAAGTGCTGGACGCGCTGGCGGCGCACAGGCAAATCGCGCCGTTCAGCGAGCGGATGCCGGGCTTCGCGATGGCCGCCGCCTATGGGGTGACGGCGGCGCTCAGGCGCATGCGAGAAGCGCGCGGGGAACGGTGGGCCGGGCGCAAAATCGGCTTCACCAACCGCGGGATCTGGGAAGAGTACAATGTGCGTGCGCCGATCTGGGGCGACATGTTCGACAGCACTGTGTTCGAGCTGGCGAACGGCGCGTTCGATCTCTCGCCGCTGCTGGAGCCGCGCATCGAGCCGGAGATCGTCTTCGGCCTGGCCGCCGCGCCGGAGCCCGGCATGGACGAGGCGGCGCTGCTGGGCTGCATCGGCTGGGTCGCGCACGGGTTCGAGATCGTGCAGTCGATCTATCCCGGCTGG
>DAOVHN010000383.1 GCA_030671915.1 Pseudomonadota bacterium | reverse complement strand
CTCCTCGACCTGCGCGCCCAGCGCGGCAAAACCCTCGGCGGCATCGCGCACCAGGGCGGCAACATCGTCGTCCACCTCCAGATAACCCAGCGTCGGGCTGTAGGCGACGCGCAGCCCCTCGATGCCGCCCTCCATGGCCGTCGCGTAATCCACGCCGTCGGGCTCCAGCGCCAGCCAGTCGCGGCTGTCGGGGCCGGCCAGCGCGTTCAGCATCAACGCGCCGTCCTCGACCGTGCGGGTGATCGGCCCGGTGTGGGCCATGCTGCCGAAGGTGCTGGGCGGCCAGGCCGGCACGCGGCCGGAACTGGCCTTGAAGCTGAACAGCCCGCTGAACGAGGCGGGGATGCGGATCGACCCGCCGCCATCGGTGCCGATGTTCAGCGGTGCGATGCCCAGCGCCGCCGCCACCGCCGCCCCGCCGCTGCTGCCGCCCGGCGTGCGCTCCAGGTTCCAGGGATTGCGGGTGATGCCGTGGGCCGGCGAATCCGTATGGCCCTTCCAGCCGATCTCCGGCGTATTGGTCATGCCGATCAGCACCGCGCCCGCCTCGCGCAACCGGGCGACGGGCGGGGAATCCTCCGCCGCCGGTTCGCCCAGCGCCATGACGCGGCTGCCGTAGGTGGTGATCCAGCCCTTCACATACATGATGTTCTTGACCGTTGCCGGGACGCCGTCCAGCGGGCCCAGCGGCTCGCCGCGCATCCAGCGCGCCTCCGATTCCGCCGCCGCGGCCTTGGCGCCCTCGCGGTCGATGAAGGCGAATGCGTTGACCCGGTCCTCGAATTGGTCGATGCGGGCCAGCGAGGCGGCAAGCACCTCGCGCGGGGAAAGCTCCCTGCTGCGATAGCGCTCGCCAAGCGCCCTGACAGACAGGTAGGCGATCTCACCCGCCACGGACGGGTTCCTTCGGCATGACCAGCGGATGGCGCCGTTCATAGGCCCGCGCCGCGCGCAGCACCGTCGGCTCGTCATGCATGCGCCCGACGATCTGCAGGCTCGCCGGCAGGCCGGTTTTCGTGAAACCGCAGGGGATGGAAGCGGCGGGCTGCTGCGTCAGGTTGAAGGGATAGGTGAAGGCGGCCCAGTCGGTCCAGCGGGTCTGCGTCTTGTCCGCTACCTCGTCGCCAGCGTGGAAGGCCGGAACGGGCAGGGTAGGGGTCAGCAGCAAATCGTATTTTTCGTGGAACTTCCGCATATGCACGCCCAGCGCCGCGCGGTCCAGGGTCGCCTGCATGAAATCCGTCAGGTTCCAGGCCCTGGATTGTTCGACGATCTCCTGCAGGCCGGGATCGAGCTGTTTGCGCTGGTCGTCGGAGAGATGTTTGGTGCGGAAGGCCGCCGAGGGGAACCACAGCTTGTGGAATATCTCCCGCGGGCAGTCGAAGCCGGGATCGACTTCCTCGACCTCGGCGCCGAGCCTGGTCAGTTCCTCGACCGCCTTGCGCACCAGCGCCGCGATTTCCGGGTCCACCCTGGCGTAGCCCAGCGTCGGGCTGAAGGCGATTTTCAGGCCCTTGACGCCGTCTTCCAGGCCATCGGTAAAGTCCAGCCCGTCATAGGGCAGCGAGTACCAGTCGCGCGCGTCCGGCCGGGACATGCAGTTCAGCATCAGGGCCGCATCCTCGACGGTGCGGGTCAGCGGGCCGACATGGGAAACCGTGCCGAAGGCGCTGGCCGGATACGCGGGCACCCGCCCGAAGCTCGCCTTGATGCCGAACAGGCCGGTGAAAGCCGCCGGAATGCGAATCGACCCGCCGCCGTCGGTGCCGATATGCAAGGCCCCCATGCCCAGCGCCGCCGCCGCCGCCGCGCCGCCGCTGCTGCCGCCGGGCGTGCGCTCCAGGTTCCAGGGGTTACGGGTGATCCCGTGGGCCGGCGAATCGGTGACGCCCTTCCAGCCGGTCTCGGGCGATTGCGTCATGCCCAGTAGAATCGCACCGGCCTCGCGAAGCCGCGCGACGCAGGGTGCATCCTCGGTCGCCGGCGCCTTGTCGGCCAGCACGAGGCTGCCATAGGTGGTCGTCCAGCCCTTGACCCACAGGATGTCCTTGACGCTCGCCGGCACCCCGTCCAGCGGCCCCAGCGGTTCGCCCTTCATCCAGCGCGCCTCGGACTCGGCGGCCGCCTTCTCCGCGCCCTCGCGGTCAACGAAGCGAAATGCGTTGACGGCGTCGTTAAAAGCATCGATCCGGGCCATCACGGCCCCCAGAACATCGCGCGGCGACAGCGACCCGTCCCGATACCGCGCGGTGAGCTCCGCCACGGACAGATAGGCAATCTCGGCGGCGGCGTTTGCGTCTTTCATGAGTCTTTATGCTCCCTGTTGCCGGGGGCAACAATCGGGCATCTTTCCCTGTTCGGCAAGGGAAGGATAGGGGCCTTGAAAAATACGGCGAATGGCCGTACATTAAGGGTCTGACTTCAACAGAAACGGTAGTTTCATGTCTACTCCCCTGGAAAGGCCCGGCAACGACAAGCCGTCGCGGCAGAAGGCCGAGCGGCTGGAGACGCGTCTTACCGCCGAGCAGAAAGAACTGCTGCAGCGCGCGGCGTCTCTGCAGGGACGGTCGTTGACCGATTTTGTGATCGAGAGCGCCCAGGCCGCCGCGCTGCGGACCGTACGCGAATACGAGATTTTGCGGCTGAACGCGCGGGACAGCGAGGCCTTCGTGGCCGCGCTGCTGGATGCGCCGGAACCCGGCGAGCGCCTGAAGGCGGCTTACGGAAGGTACAAGCAGCACACGGGCGACGCTTGAACGCCCGCTGGATTATCGAGCCGCTCGGCAAGACCCATAACCGGGCCGCCTTTTCCTGCGGCGTACCGGCCCTCGACGATTATCTGCAAAGGCGCGCCTCGCAGGACGCCAAACGCAGGGTCGCCGCCCCCTTCATGCTGATCGAGGCCGGCGGCGAGGCGGTTTGCGGCTATTACACCCTGTCGCAGATGGCAGTCGAAATCGAAGACCTGCCTGAGGATATTGCGAAGAAGCTTCCGAAATATCCGATGGCCCCGGTCACGCTGCTGGGCAGGCTTGCCGTGGATGTGCGCTTTCGCGGGCAGGGGCTCGGCGAATATCTGCTGATGGACGCCCTGCGCCGAAGCTGGACTCTGTCGCGCGAGATAGCGGCGATGGCCGTGCTGGTGGACGCCAAGGACGAGGACGCCGCTTCGTTCTATGAGTCTTACGACTTCCGGCGCCTGCCAGGCCGGCGTAACCGCTTGTTCCTGCCGATGGCGATGCTGGATCGGCTGTTTGCAGAGGGCGGTTAAGGAACGAAAGGAATCGAATTGTGTCAGATGATTTACCTGAAACACTTGGCGCCTTGGCAAGTGACCTTCTCGGGCTGTTCGCGATTCCGGGCGGAGGAACGTTTGGCAATGCGGTACAGCGGCTACTGCGGCAACGCCTCGGATTCGGTCGCCGCCTTCTCCGCGCCCTCGCGGTCGACGAACCGGAAGGCGTTGACGGCCTCGTTGAAGGCATCGATCCGGTCCAACGCCACCTTCACGGTGGTCCGCGGACTTAATTCCTTGCGGCGATAGAGCTTGTGAAGCTCGTTCACCGGCATGTAGGCGATT
>DAOVHN010000529.1 GCA_030671915.1 Pseudomonadota bacterium | reverse complement strand
GACGAGCTGCCGCCCGGGCCGGCGCAGCGTTCGCGATCGAACAACTCGATCAGCCGGCCGATGCGGCGCTCGAATTGCTCCGGATCGTAATATTTCTCCAGCCGTTCAAGCTCTTCCTTGCGCGCGGCGTTGCCCTCGACATAATGGACGAAGGCCCCTTCGTGGCGTTTCAGTTTTTCGTATAGCTTGGCCGCCGAAAAATTCAGGCCCGTGCGGTGCCGGAAGCCTTGGCCTTCCTCAAGAACGCTTTCGATCTCGGTCAGCAGGGCCTCGGGGTCGGCCTCGCGGTCGGCCTCTGCCAGAAGCGAAAGGCCTCCCGGCGCGCGCGGTGCCGCCTCATGAGCCTTGCGCGCCAGCTTGACCGCATCGTCGCGCTTGCCCATCACCATGCGGATGTTGCCAAGCTGGATCATCGCCTGAACGTCGTCCGGATCGCGCTCATATATCTTTTCGGCCAGCCGTTCGGCCTCCGCGGCCTGGTCGCCCATATGCAGCGCGTCGACCAGGGCGTTTTCCGCCTTGCGGTCGTCGGGGTCGAGCGCGCAGGCCTTACGCAGTTGCGCGATCGCGGCCTCCATCTGGCCCATGTCGCTGAGCATCTGGCCAACATTGACCATCGCCTGGGTGTAGTTGGGACGCAATTCCAGGGCCTTCCGGTAGGCGTCGAACGCATCCTTCAGGCGGTCGACGGCCTTCAGAGATATCCCCAGATTGTTCAGCGCCTGCGAGCTGTTGGGGACCTGGCCGAGGAACTTCTGGTAATCCTCGATCGCCTCTTCATGGCGTTCCAGACGCTGCAGCAGTTCGGCGCGCAGGAAAACCAGTTCCTTGGTTCCCGGCGATAGCTTCAGCAGCGCTTCGATATCCTCCAGCGCGCCCTCGCTGTCGCCGGCATCGCGCTTGGCGAAGGACAGCGCCACGCGCCAGGATGGGTCCGGCTTGCGGCCTTTTTCGGGCGCCACTTCAATCGCGCGCTCGATCAGGCCGACGGCCTCCCTCGCCCGTTTGGTCTTCTGCAGCAGGGCGCCGAGCAGCACCAGCGCGTCGGGATGGTCGGAATCGGCTTCCAGCGCCGCGCGGAACCCCGCCTCGGCCCCCTCCAGGTCGCCCTTCTGCTGGCAGGCGAGCGCCTGGTCCAGGGGCGACAGTTTTTTCTGTTTTGCTGTCATGCCCGGCAATTTGCCCAAAACCCGCCAGATTGCAAGCAACTCTTTGCAGCCGTGGCCAAGTCCGGGCTGGTTTTCACGCAGCGGGACGGTTAAGTCAGAGGTCATGACGAGTGGCACCAAACTGGAAACGCCTTCGGGCAAGGATGCGGCGGGGGAGAATTTCCCGGTCGGGTCGATCCTGCTGCCGGCGGCGCTGCGGCCCCATGTGGCGGCGTTCTATGCCTTCGCCCGCGCCGCCGACGATATCGCCGACAACCCCGCGCTGGCCCCGCACGACAAGATCGCACGGCTGGACCGCATGGGCGAGGCGATCGAGGGCGGACTGGCGGGTGACGGCGCACTGGCCAAGGCGTACCGGATGCACGAGAGCCTGGCGACGACGGGCGTGCCGGCGCGCCATTGCCTGGACCTGCTTGACGCCTTCCGCCAGGACGCGGTGAAGCGGCGCTACGAGGACTGGGACGATCTGATGTCCTATTGCAGCCGCTCGGCCGCGCCTGTGGGGCGTTACCTGATGGATCTGCATGGCGAGGACAAGGCGTTGTGGCCGGCCGCGGACGCGCTGTGCAACGCGCTGCAAGTGCTGAACCATCTGCAGGATTGCACGGAGGATTACCGCGAGATGGACCGGGTCTATATCCCTGAGCCCTGGCTGACGGCGGAAAGCCTGGGTGTCGAGGCGCTGTCGGCGGCGGCGAGCGCGCCCGGCCTGCGCCGGGTGCTGGACCGTCTGCTGGACGGGGTCGACGGCCTGCTCGACGAGGCCGCGCCGCTGGCCGGCCGCATGAAGAGCCGGCGCCTGGCCATGGAAACCGCCGCCATCCAGGCCATCGCCCGCAAACTCGCCACCCTGCTGCGCCGCCGCGACCCGCTGGCCGAGCGGGTAAGGTTGGGCCGGATGAGCTATGTTGCATGCATGCTGGAGGGAATATGGAAGGGTCTGGTTCGATGACGACGGAAAAATCCGCCACGGTCGAAGTCCGCCGCATCGTCGAAGATGCCGGCACATCGTTCTATTGGGCGATGCGGCTGCTGCCGGCGGAGCGGCGGGATGCGATGTTCGCGGTCTATGCCTTCTGCCGCGAGGTCGATGACATCGCCGACGGCGAATTGCCAGTCGAGGAGAAGCGCGTGGGGCTGGACGAATGGCGGGCCGAAATCGCGCGGATCTTCGAGGGCGAGCCGGAAAGCACGGTCGGCCGGGCGCTGGCCGCCGCCACGCGCGATTACGGCCTGGATCGCGCCGACATGGAGGCGATCGTCGACGGGATGGAGATGGACGCCACCGGCGAGGCCCTGGCGCCCGACATGAAGACGCTGATTACCTATTGCAACCGGGTGGCCAGCGCCGTCGGGCTGCTGTCGATCAAAGTTTTCGGGGACGATTCGGAAGACGCCCGGCGCGGCGCCGTCGCGCTGGG
>DAOVHN010000257.1 GCA_030671915.1 Pseudomonadota bacterium | reverse complement strand
TCCGCCGCGGTAAAGCGGCCGTTGCATGTGCGCAGAGGCATTTCAAGCAGCGCATCGCCGGCCTCGTCCAGCGTCATTTCGCGACGCAGGATGCCCGAGACGTCGACGTCGATATGCTCCGCCATTTCGCGCGCGGTCCGCGGATTGGCGGTCAGCTTGATGACCGGCTCGATCGGGTTGCCGATGACGTTGCCTTGGCCCGTCGGGAACAGATGCACGACGAAACCGGCGGCGGCCTGCAGGGTCACACATTCGGCGGCGGCGGAAGAGGTATCCATGAAATAGAGACCTGGCCCCTTCGTCGGCTCCTCCGCCGGCTCCAGCACGTCGATATACTGTGTCTTCTTGCCGATCTTCTCCAGGTTTCCGAAGGCCTTTTCCTCGATGGTGGTCAGGCCGCCCTCGATATTTCCCTTGGTCGGCTGGCTGTCCGACAGGTCGGATGTTTTATGCGGCTCGATGACCTCGTCCATGTAGGCCTGGAAGGTCTTCATGAATTTCTCGCCGACCTCCGGCGTCTTGGCCCTCGCCTTGCACATCATCTCCGCGCCGGTCAGCTCCGAGGTCTCGCCGAAGCAGGTATGGGCGCCCAGCGGGTCGATCTTGTCGATGACGTTGCCGACCGTCGGGTTGGAGGCCAGGCCCGATGTCGTGTCGGACTCGCCGCATTTGACCGAGACCCAGAGCTCGGAAATATCGGCTTCGTCGCGCTGTTTCTCCGACGCCCAATGAACCAGTTCCTTGGCCTTGCGGCTGGCCATTTCGATGGTCTTGTGGTCGCCGTTGCGCTCGATGGCGAAACCCTCCACCGGCTTGCCGGTCTTGGCGATGCCGTCGACGACCTTGCCGGTCCAGCCCGGCTCGATACCGATGACGATGACCGCGGCAACATTCGGATTGCAGCCGGTGCCGATCAGGGTACGGAAATGCAGGTCCAGATCCGCGCCGAACTGCAGGCGCCCATAGGGATGCGGGATCGCCATCGTGCCCTTGATGTTGTTGGCCACCGCCTCGCAGGCGGCGTTGGACAAGTCATCCAGCGGCAGGATGATGACATGGTTGCGGATGCCGACGCGGCCGTTCTCGCGGCGATACCCCGTGAATTTATGCTGCGACATGCCTACCACCTCTTCGTCTTGACGTTATGAACGTGGACGTGGCCACCCTTGCTTATGTCGGCGACCGCCTTGCCGATGTCGTGGCCGTATTTCATGATGGTGTCGCCGTTCTTGATGTCGCCCATCGCCACCTTGTGGCCGATCGGGATGTCGTCGAGCGCGGTGATATGGATGGTCTCGTCCGTGTCCATCACCCAGCCCTCGAGTTCCATGCCCGCCTTGGCGTCCTCTACGACGATGACACCCGCGGAATCCTCGGGATTGTGAACCAGAAAATGCGGAGGCATCTGCCTTCCCCTTCTTGTCTTGATGTGTGAAGAGCAGGGACGCCGCGCGCCCCCGGGATATCTTAAGTCTTATATAAGACATAAGGGATAGCCCCGAGTCAAGCTTTGCGCTATCATGGGCCATGGACGACACCTTGAAAATCGTTGAGGTCCCGCGGGCCCAGCCGCTCTACGCCCAGGTAAAGACGCTGATGATGCAGCGGCTGATCGCCGGGCAATGGCGGCCGGGCGAGATGCTGCCCAGCGAGTTCCAGCTCGCCGCCGAATTCGGGGTCAGCCAGGGCACGGTGCGCAAGGCGCTGGATGAACTGACGGCCGAAAATGTGGTGGTGCGCCGCCAGGGCCGTGGCACCTTCGTCGCCGAGCATGACGATCACCGCGCGCTGTTCCACTTCTTCCACCTGGTCGGCCCGGACGGCGAGCGACGCCTGCCGGAAAGCCGGCTGATATCGGTACGCAAGGGACTGGCGGGACGGCTGGAGGCAGGACGGCTGGATATAGGCCGCGGCGTACCGGTGATCCGTATCCGCCGGGTGCGCAGCCTGGACGGCTGTCCCGCGATTGCGGAGACCATCGCCGTGCCGCAGAAACTTTTCCCCGATCTCGCCGATATCCGCGAGGTGCCGAACACGCTCTACGACTTCTATGAACAGCGTTACGGTATAACCATCGCCCGCGCCGTGGAACGACTGGCGGCCGTCTCCGCCAACGAACGCGACGCCAAGCTGCTGGAAGTCACCCCTGGCGCCCCGCTGCTGGAGATAGACCGCACCGCCCTGGCGCTCGACGGCGCCCCAGTCGAATGGCGCGTCAGCCGCTGCGTAACGTCGAATCACCACTACCGGGTGGAGTTGGGCTGAGGGATGCCTGCATGTATGAGATAGAGCGCTGGGTCGGCGTGGCGGTGCTTGGATTGCTATGGCTCAAATTCACCGCCTACAATGTTTTTTTCGCCGCCGACCGCATCCATCGCAGGTCCTGTGACGGGCCGTCGCCGCTCCCCATATTCGGCAGTATTTTCGGAATTACCGCATTGTTTTTGGCGCCGGTCGGCACACTCCCACTGCGCCTGCTCTTCATACCGCTGGCGCTGATCCCGGATTTTGCGATGCCGGCGGCGGACAGGGTCGTGGCCTGGCTTGGCCCGGGCGACGAACCGCCGGCGGATTGATGCCGTCACCCATTCAGCCTCAATACATTGTCTTTTTCGCCCGCCGGGGCCCGATGTCGCCAGCGCCGCGAAGGGCGAGGCTTCGATGAAAGCCCGGTAGTGGGAGGTAGTCGATTTCCTTGGCGAGCGAGGTCGATGCGGGCGCGCCGTAGATTGCCTCCAGCGAGTCCATATCTTTGACTATGTGGGTCCTGCCGGATTCAGGCATGTACGCTCCCTGGTTTGTTCGCGGCCCGCAATCTCCCCAGTTCCGCCGTCAGGCTTTCCGAATAGGCGAAGGCGCCGGGCGTGCCGCCGGTATGGAGGAACATGATGCCGTGGTCCGGCCCGGCCTCTTGCGCGCGCTGGATGGTGGCGGCCATGGTCTTGGCCGTATAAACCGGGTCCAGGATCAGCGCCTCGCGGCGCGCCGCCATGTCCAGGGCGCGCAATGCGGCATCGTTCAGCCGGCCATAGCCGGGCGCCAGGAAATCGTCCATCGCGATGACGTCGTCGTCCCCGACGACCGGATCGACCTCCAGCAGTTCCGCGATATCGCGACAACGGTCGGCGATGCGTTGCTTCTGGATAGCGGCATCGCGGCGCACGCAGACCCCGGTGACCCGGATATCGCTGCCCAGCGCCCGCAGCCCGAACAGCAGCCCGGCATGGGTGCTGCCGCTGCCCGAGGCCACGACGATCTCATCCATGCGAATCCCCTCATCCTCGATCTGGCCGAGGATCTCGCGGGCCGCATCCACATAGCCCAGCGCGCCCAGCGGCTTGTGGCCGGGGCTCAGCGGCACGACATAGGGCTTGCGCCCGGCGGCCTTCAATTCGTCCGCGATTTCGCGCACGCGCCGGTCGGCGCCTTCCTCGTCCTCGCCTTCCGCGTAGGAATAGATCGTCGCGCCGAGCATGCGGTCCAGCAGCACATTGCCGGATGTCCGATATTCGCCCGACTTGCCGGGCACTCGCTCCTCGAGCTGAACATGGCAGTCCATGCCCAGCCTGGCCGCGCCGGCCGCCGCGCAGCGCACGAAATTGGACTGCACCGCGCCGGTGATCAGCACCGTGTCGGCGCCTTCGGCCCGCGCCTCGCCCAGATAGAATTCCAGTTGCCGCACCTTGTTGCCGCCAAACGCCAGCCCCGTGCAATCGTCGCGCTTGACGTAAAGCCCGCCATTACGCCCCAGCGCCGCCGCCAGATTCCCCATCGCCTCGACCGGCGTCGGCAGATGCGCCAGCGCCACGCGCGGTAACTCGTCCAGCTTTCCAAGTGAATTCTTCATCCGCCCATCATACCGCTTAATCCGTCCCAGATCAGCTTTACGCCGGTCAGCGACAGGAAGACGAAACAGAGCGTGTAGAACAGGCTTTCCGACAGCATCCTGTGGAACCGCACGCCCAGCCAGATGCCGACCGGCGCCAAAGGGCTCAGGATCAGCGCCGTGCCCAGATTGTTCGCCGACAACTGCCCCAGTAAACCGTATGGAACGAGCTTGGTGTAGTTCACCGCCGTGAAGAACACCACCAGCGTGCCGACATAGAGCGTCTTGTCGATGCGCTGCGGCAGCAGATAGACATGCACCGGCGGCCCACCCGCATGGGCGATGAAGCTGGTGAAACCCGATATACCGGCCCAGAACAGGCCGGCGGGTCCGGGTTCCGTGCGGGGGTCGGCGGCGCGCCGCAGGAGTTTCGGCCCCAGCCAGTTCCAGACCACGAACCCCAGCGCCACCACGCCGACGATCAGCCGCACCCCGTCGTCGCTCAGATACCTGAAAGTCAGCGTGCCGACGAGGATGCCGGCCAGCGCGCCGGGCAGCATCAGCGCCAGGTTGCGCCGGTCCCATATCCCTCGATAGGCATGGAGCCCGAACAAATCCATCAGGCAGAGGATCGGCAACAAGATGGCGGCGGCCTGGATCGGCGAGATCGCCAGCGCCATCATCGGCACCGAAACCGACCCCAACCCCCCGGCCACCCCGCCCTTCGAGATGCCGACGATCAACACCGCCGGAACGGCGATGGCATAGACCAGGGGATCCGCGATGAATTCCATGGCCATATCTTACCCCACCACCAACCCCTCCACGCCCTGCCAGACGAG
>DAOVHN010000036.1 GCA_030671915.1 Pseudomonadota bacterium | reverse complement strand
CGGCGGAAAAAGCGCCGGAAAAAGCGCCGGAAAAACAGAGAGAGAAACAGAGAGCGAAACAGAGCGAAAAACGGCCCGATAAGGTCGAGAACAAGCCGCAAAAGGAAAAGGACGGCAAGCGCGGGTCGCGGCGCGGCCGGGATTCCATCGGTGACGTGCCGGATTACGGGGATGTTCCCTTCGGCGAAACTGATCAGGTGCCCGCTTTCCTTAAGCGCACCGGCGCACGATAGAATTAACGGAAATTCAGCCAGGATAGGAGACCGGACGTCATGCAAACCATCTTCGTTCAGGTCAAGTGCGATCTCGGCAAAGCCTATGAAGTGGCCGACGCCGCCGTGCTGAACATCGAAGAGGTTTCCGAGGTCCACTCGATTTCGGGCAACTACGATCTTCTGATGAAATGCTATCTCGATGCGGGCGCCGATGTCGGCCATTTCGTGACAGAGAAACTGCAGCTTCTGCCGGGCGTCAAGGACACCTATACGATCGTCGCCTACAAGGCGTTCGGCTAGACAGCCGCTCTCGCCGATCCAGTCGATTGCACCGGCAGGCGGACCGTGAAGGTAGCGCCCTCGCCTGGCTTGCTCTCAACCGCGATTTCCCCATCGAGAAGTTCGCAATAACGCCGCGAAATCGCCAGCCCCAGCCCTGTGCCGCCAAACCTGCGCGTGGTGGAGCTGTCTGCTTGGGTAAAGGCATCGAACAACTTATCGAACTTTTCAGGTTCGATACCGATTCCCGTGTCGCTGACTGCCAGATTTACCCATTTTTTCTCGCCGACGGTCTCGATCTCCGCACTGAGGGTAATCTTGCCGTCACGGGTAAACTTGGCTGCATTCGACAGAAGATTGAACAATATCTGGCGCAGTTTGACGGGGTCGGACGATATTTCGCCGATGGACGGATCGCAGATGACGATTAAACTGTTCCCGTTACGCCGTGCCAGCGGTTCCACCGCGACGCCGACCTGCGCCATCAGGTCCGGCAAATCGACGGGAAGAATATCGACCTCCATTTTGCCGGCTTCGACCTTTGAGAGGTCCAGAATTCCCGTGATGATATCCAGCAAATGGTGGCCCGCGGCCTTGATCCGGGAAAGATCGTCGGCGTATTCACCATGCCCCTTCGCGCGGATTTCGTCTTCCAAAAGTTCGCTGTATCCGATTATCGCGTTGAGCGGTGTACGCAATTCGTGACTTGTATTGGCCAGAAATACCGATTTCGCGTGACTGGCTTCTTCGGCGGTTTCCTTCGCCTCGTAAAGCTGGGCCTCGACCTGCTTGCGCGCGGTTACATCGCGCGCCATGGCAACGATCATCGGCCGGTCGCTGTGTGTCAGCAGGCCGATCCGGACCTCAACCGGAAATGTCGATCCGTCCTTGCGACGATGCGTTCCATCCAAAGTAATCGCGGCGCCGTCCTTGAGGTGCTGCCACATGTCTTCAACGGCGTTTACCGGCAAATCGGTCTCTACGTCCTCCACCTTCATCGCCAGGAGTTCTTCCCGCTCGTAACCGAGCGATTTGCACGCCTGATAGTTGATATCGACGAAATTGCCTTCCAGGTCATGGACGAAAATGGCGTCGGAAGCATGTTCGACCAGTTCCCTGAAACGGCTTTCGCTTGCCGCCAGTTTGTCGATAGTCGTACGTTTCTCGTGCATCACCGCGGTCACCGTCAGCGCCGCCAGAACCGTAACGCCCAGGAATACCTGGGCTTCCAGAATGGCCGCCGCCAGGTCTCCGGCAATGTGGCCGGCGTGGCCTGCGCCATTGATGGTGATCAGCACCGCAGCGGTCGCGGCAACTACCGCATTCAACCCGACGCCGAACATTCCAAAGCGGATTCCCGCGGCTACCAGGAACGGGAATGTCAGATAGACCAGCGGAAAAACACTGGACGAAAACGTGATGACGGTTACCAGCAGGGTCGCGAGCAACAGCCCCAGCGCTTCGAAACCTTCCCGCGGGTTCGCGAGAAATCTGCGGACCCCGGCAGGCGCCGAAATCACCAGTGGCGCGAATATCATCACGCTGATGCTGTCGGCCACCCACCACACACGCCAAGCCGGCCAATATTCGGTTGCGTACAAGAAATTGCCCAGGGCGGCGCCGGGGAAGGCCGTAAGCGCCGGCACCAGCAAACCCGCGCAGAAGATAAAACATGCCGTTTGCCGCAGACTCGACAAAGAGACGGGCTGGCCTGCAAAACGGGCCACCAGCGACGCGCCGACCGCCACTTCGAACAGATTGACGGTGGTGTAGCCCACGGCCGGCCAGAGGCCGTTTCCCACTGTCAGGTTGAGCAGCAAGTTACCCGCCAGGGTGGCGATGAGACCGAGGGGCCAGTCACGCCGCGGCCGGCCAAGCAGCAAGGCGATCGCGACGGCGTTGGCGGGCCACAGCGAAGAAATATACTGGGCCTCGCGCTGCAGATATATGCCCAACAGCGCAAGCAGGTAGACCGCCAGGCCAACCATCACGGCCCAGAGAATCCCGCCTTTCCAGTCATTCGCGATCTGCATATTTCGAACCAGCCCGATTCGCCATTTGCACAACACAACAGCAGGCGTGGCCGATATCCGGCCAGACCTATCTCTTTTGGTCAGAAAGGTTCCGGATTCGGCGCACCCGCGCCATTAGCACGCAAGATTCATGCCTGCATTACAATTATTTGGTATGAATGGATGGCTTGTGGCGGCTACCCTTAATTATTGCTGGCCGGTACCCGCCAAAAACGGATTCGCCCCAAAGGTATAGAGATGAAAAATCAATTGCGCGATACCATTCGAAATCCCACCATATGAACAACCGCCGAAGACCGGGGACCAGACCTTGACCGATCTCGATCCGCGCCTGAATGCCTACCGCCCCGATTTGGCGGATGCGGCGCTCAGGGGACAAATAGACGCCACATCGTACACGGAAGGCCGCCCCGGACGGGTTGCGGCCGGGCGAACTCCTCTTCTGACCCGGCCATCCACTGAAAGCCGCATGGGCAGCGAGTTGCTGTTCGGGGAGGCCGTGACGGTTTTCGAAGTCCGCGATGGCTGGGCCTGGCTGCAGAGCCAGGAGGATGGCTATGTGGGCTATGCCCATGCCGACCACCTGGACGATGCGGCCGGCGCACCCACGCACAGGGTTTCCGCGCTTCGGACGTTTCTCTTTGCCGAACCCGATTTGAAATCGCCGGTGCGCGATGTACTCAGCATGAACTCATTACTGTGCGAACGGGAGCGAAAGGCAGGCTTCATCGGCCTGGCGACCGGCGGCTGGGTATGGGCCAACCATGCCGCCGCAATGGGCGAACATGAATCCGACCACGCCGCTGTCGCCCTGCGTTTCCTTGGCGCACCTTATCTATGGGGCGGACGCAGCAGCATCGGCCTGGACTGTTCGGGCCTTGTGCAAATGGCGCTGGCCCGTTGCGGCAAGACGGCGCCGCGCGACAGCGATATGCAGGCCTGCAAGTCCGGAGCGTCGGTCGCCTTCGATGGCGATTACTCGGTACTGCGCTACGGCGACCACGTCATCTGGCCAGGCCATTGCGGGTTGTGGTTGGACGAGGACCGATTCGTCCACGCCAACGCCACAGACATGATGGTGTCGGTAGGCCCGCTTGCCGAGGTGGCCGCGCATATAGAACGCATCGAGGGCCATCGGATCAGCGCGGTGCGGCGCCCATGACAGACAAATTGCCCATATCGGTGTTCATCATCGCCCAGAACGAGGCCGACCGCATTCCGCTGACGATTCGCAGCGTACGCGACTGGGTGGACGAGGTCATCGTGATCGATTCCGGCAGCACGGACGATACGGTCAAGGTGGCGGAATCGCTGGGCGCCACGGTTACTTTCAACGAATGGCGGGGATACGGCCCGCAGAAGGTGTTCGGCGAGACGCTATGCCGCAACGACTGGATCCTGAATCTGGACGCGGACGAGGAAATCACGCCGGAACTGGCGAGCGAAATCCAGGCTTTGTTCGCCGGCGAACCACCCTGCAGCGCCTATCGCCTGCGGATCCTGCCGCTATATAGTTTCCAGGATAAAGGACATAAATGGACCGCCACACACAGGCCGGTTCGGCTTTACCGCAAGCTTCAAGCCGGCTTCAAGGATAGCACCGTCCATGACTCGGTGGTCGTGCACGGCGGCGCCACTGGTTCCCTAAAAGGCATGGTGAACCACCGCTCCTTCCGGTCCCTGGCGCATCATGTGGAGAAAGTAAACAGCTACTCCAGCGCCCAGGCCGAGGACCGGTACCGGCGCGGGCGAAACCCCTCGGGGTTCGAGCTTGTCGTCGTGCCCGTCCTCGCCTTCGTGAAGCAATATTTGCTGCGCCGGGAATTCGTAAACGGCATCGACGGCGTCATAATCAGCTATATGTATGCCTTCCAGCGTTTCATCCGGCTGGCCAAGACCCGCGAGCGCTTTCATATCGCCAGACGGGAAGGCGATGAAGAATAGAACGGTCCTGTGGTGGGGCCGTTTCGACCCCGACTATTCCCGCAATCGCGTGCTGCGCAAACTGTTGCGGGAGCTGGGCTGGACGATCCGCTATTTCCGCCCGTTGCTGAGCCGGTTCGCCGGGGCGGAAGCTGGCCTTCGCCGCATCGCAAAACCCGATCTGGTCTGGGTTCCCTGCTTTCGCCAGCGCGATGCGGCCACGGCCATAGCCTGGGCACGCGCCAGGGGTGTGCCGATCCTGTTCGACCCGCTGATCAGCGCCTGGGACAAGCAGGTATTCGAGCGCGGCAAACTCGCGGAAGACAGTCCCGAGGCGCAAGATTTGCTGGCCTGGGAACAGAGCCTGTTCCGGCATATGGACATGGTCGTCGCGGATACCCGGCCACATGCGGAGTTCTTCGCGGAACGCTTCGGCCTGGCCATGGAGAAGTTGTCCGTCATTCCGGTGGGCGCCGAGGAGCCGTTATTCGCGCCCGCACCGCCGGACCGCGCCCATCAAGGCCCGGTCGAGGTCCTGTTTTTCGGCAGCTTCATCGGCCTGCAGGGGCCGGAAATCATCGTCGAGGCGGCGAAACTCTACGACGGCCCTCCGGTTTCATGGCATCTGCTCGGCGCCGGGCCGTTGCTGGCGGAATGCCGCGCGGCGGCGCAAGGGCTGGAAAATGTGATTTTCGAGCCCTGGACCGACTATGCCCGCCTGCCCGACCGCATCCAGGACGCCGATATCCTGCTGGGCGTGTTCGGCGCCAGCGAGAAGGCCGGACGGGTGATCCCCAACAAGGTCTATCAGGCGCTGGCCTGCGGGCGCCCGGTCCTTACGCGGCGGTCCGAAGCTTATCCGCATGACCTGGACAGGCCGGGTAGCGGCATCGCCTTCGTACCGCCGGGCGACGCGGATGCGCTGGCAAAGGCGGTATCGGTATGGGCGTCAAGGCGCGATCGCCTGCCCGACCTCTCGGCCAGTGCGATTGCCAGCTATGGCTGCCATTTCAGCAACGCGATTATCCGCGAACGGCTACGCGATGCCTTGGAGCGGCTGGATTTCAGGGATTAGTTGGCTGCTGAGAGTCCGGAAGAAACCAAGTATGATCATATCCCTTGCGAAAGAGTGATCGCTAAATAAGCTTATTGCCGGCAGCCATCGGGCGCCGCCCATCCGCCCAGCAGCGACTGGCCCTCCGTCAATTCGGCTGGCGTCATGATCCGCCCGACCTCCACCTGGCGCTGCGCGGCCCAGGCGTTTCCGGCACGCGCCGCCAGGCCCAGCCACAGCCAGGCCTGCACAGGGTCTGCCGCCACGCCAATGCCATTCGCATAGAGATCTCCAAGATTCAACTGGGCGACTGTGTGACCGCATTGGGCGGCCTGGCGATACCACCATACTGTCGTACGTTGAATCCGCCGCCGCTCGTTCGGACCGGCCGGTACTATCAAAAGTTCGGAAAGATAAAGATCGGCGATCGCGGATTGGGCGTCACCGTCGCCCGCCTTGGCCAGCGGCAGCCACTCCAGATAGGCTGCGTAATAGTCACCGGCGTCATAGGCCGCCAGCCCGTCGAAAAAATCCGCCCGTGCGGGCCAGCCGGCCACAAGAACCAGCAACAGAATCGTCAGTGAAAAGCGGTGGATCACGGTTCCAGAAAAAAAGTAGGGGGCGGACCGGGCAGGATCCCGCCCCCCAAGGGTGTTGGTCTACTGTGTCCTGTATTCCTCGGGCAGGAACATCATGTGATCCTGCTCCTCGGCTACCGCGGCGTGGCATTCGATGCAGAACTGCATGCCCGACGAATTCTTCGCGTTGGTCACGCCGAACACCGAACCGTTTGGCATGATCATGGTGTATTTCCAGTTACCGCTGTCGGCATTGAAGCCGGCCGGCATCTTTTCCATCATGAACATCGGCCCGACAGTCACGCTGCCCTTGCCATTTACGCCGAAACTGTCCTTGGCGAGGATCGAACCGACGGGCATGACGCCGGCCTTCTCGAAGGCGCCATAGGCCCGCCCGGTGGCGTTGGCGTAATTCTGGACGTACCGCTCGCCATGGGTCGAGGATTGGTAGGACACCTCGCTGTAACGCCGCCAGCCGGTATAGCTGGCCGCCGTGGCGTTACCCGACTTCCCATAGGCCATGCGCATCTGGCCGATCATGCAGTCATAGGCATCCGCGGCCTCGGCGTTCGTCAATTCCACCGCCGGCCCGGCACCGCACGGATTGCACGGATTGGCGGCTCCGCAAGGATTGCAGGGGTTGGCGGCGGCGCAGGGATTACAGGGGTTCTTTGCCGCGCAGGGGTTGCACGGGTTCTTCGCCGCGCATGGGTTGCACGGGTTCTTCGCCGCGCATGGGTTGCACGGGTTTTTCGCCGCGCATGGGTTGCATGCCGTGGCGACCGCACAGGGATTGCACGGGTTGGCTGCAGCACAGGGATTGCACGGATTTTTCGCCGCACAGGGATTGCAGGCGTTGGCGGCGCAGGGATTGCAGGGGTTCTTCGCCGCACAGGGATTACAGGGACTGGCGGCGGCCTTCGCTAGCCGCGGGATGAAGCAGCTACTCGAAGCGGCCGTTTTTGCTCCCGCCGCACAAGGGTTGCACGGATTGCAGGGATTAGCGGCCGCACATGGATTGCAGGGGTTCTTCGCGGCGCAAGGATTGCAGGGGTTCTTTGCGGCACAAGGATTGCAAGGGTTCTTTGCCGCGCAGGGGTTGCAGGGCGCACATGCCGACAGGGCCGGCCTGGGCGCGATAACGCCCGTGAAGGCGGCTACAGTCATGCCAGTAGTAACGGCGAGCGCCAGCGGTACCACGGTGGTCGCCAGCAGATTGGTCTTGAACGGATGCATCAGGTCCTCCCGGTTTCTTTTGCCCAACCCGCCGGCATCCTGTTTCGGAATGGCGCGGCGAGCACAGAGGAAACCCTAGCGCGCAACGCCGCCCGCCCGGCATCAAGCCTGATAACAGTGTCGTGAAATTCCGTTACGCGGCTTCGCGATCCGGCGAAACCAGGGCAGCAGCGGCGCGCAGCACCTCCGGACCGGCGCCCGCACGGCGAGCGTTTTCGCTGAGATGGCGGCGCCACGCCCGGGCGCCCGGCAGGCCGTTGAACAGGCCGATCATATGACGTGTCATGCGCTGCAAGGGCACGCCGGCCCCGCATTGCGCCTCGATATAGGGCAGCAGGCTGTCGATCACCGCGTGGCGCGACTCCGGCCCGGCCTGGCCGGCGAAAATGCGTGCATCCGCGTCCCGCAAGATCCACGGGTCGTTATAGGCAACCCGCCCGATCATCACGCCATCGAGAGCGGACAGATGTTCCGCGGCCGCCGTGAGCGAGTCCACACCACCGTTCAGGATGATTTCCAACGCAGGGAAGTCCGCCTTGATGCGCTGGACGAATTCGTAACGCAGCGGCGGAACCTCCCGGTTCTGCTTCGGGCTCAGGCCCGACAGCCAGGCCTTGCGCGCATGGATGATGAAAGTTCGGCAGCCCCGCGCCGCGACGGCTTCGATAAATACCGCAAGTTCTTCGTATGAGTCCCGCTCATCGATGCCGATGCGCGACTTCACCGTCACTGGAATATCCACCGCCTCCGCCATTGCGGCGACGCAGTCGGCAACCAGTTCCGGCTCGGCCATCAGGCAGGCCCCAAACCGGCCCGCGCTGACGCGTTCGCTCGGGCAGCCGACATTCAGGTTGATTTCGTCGTAGCCGTAGTCACGGCCCATGCGCGCCGCGGCGGCCAGGTCAGCCGGGTTGGAACCGCCAAGCTGCAGCGCCAGCGGATGCTCCACCGGGTCGTGCCCCAGATGCCGCCCGGCATCGCCGCGCAGAATCGCGCCGGTATGCACCATCTCGGTATAAAGCAGCGTGCGCTTCGTGATGGCGCGCAGAAACACCCGGCAGTGGCGGTCGGTCCATTCCATCATGGGGGCCACCGAGAGACGGCGGTCGGGTTCGTTCGGCGACATCATACCGCTAATGTAGGGAATGCACCCGGCGGAGAAAACACCCTTGGCCTGCCGCGCCCTCTCTTCGTTATACTGGTCCCAGCAAAGGGGAGGATGAAATGCCTGAAATCAGAGCCTGGCAGCGAATGTTGAGCGGGCGGCGGCTTGATCTGCTGGACCCGACGCCGGTCGATGTGGAGATAGAGGATATCGCCCATGGCCTGTCGCGCGTCGCGCGCTGGAACGGCCAGACATCGGGCCACTGGGCCTACAGCGTCGCACAGCATTGCCTGCTGGTCGAGGCCATCGCGGGCCAGCAGGGCCTGCCGGAACGCTGGTGGCTGGCCGCCCTGTTGCATGACGCAGCGGAATATGTGGTCGGCGATCTGGTCACGCCCTTCAAGGCGGCGGTGGGGCTGGACTACAAAGAGCTGGAAGACCGCATCGGGGCGACGATCCGCATTCGATTCGGACTGCCCGCTGTCTTGCCGCAATCGGCGGCCACGGTGATTAAGCGCGCCGACCGCGCCGCCGCCTGGCTGGAAGCCGTCCATCTGGCCGGTTTCAGCGAGGATGAGACGAAACGCTATTTCGGCAAGCCTCCCAATGTGCCGCAAAAACTGGCGAAGCAGTATCTGACCCCCTGGCCACCGGCCGACGCAAAGAGCCAGTTTCTGGCCCGTTTCGGCGAACTTGGCGGGTGAGCGTCCGAATTATCTCGTAAACCAGATTTCCACGCGGCGATTTCCCGCTTCGCCCGCCGGGTCGCTCTCAAAATAGACAGGATCGACGTTGCCCCGCGCGATGAGTTGAATCCGGTCGATCGGGACGCCGTCTTCGACCAGCACTACCCCGACGGCCCGCAACCGGGCCTCGGCGACACCACGCGCGGCCTCCTTCGCGCTGCCGCCGGACGCCAGTTCAATGCGGAGGCTGGCGTAGCCGAACAGCATTACATTGGCGCGCGCCCGCTGGGCATAGGCCGCCACCTGCGAAAGGATTTCCCGCGTGCCCTCGTCCAGGTCCGCGCCGGCGCGCGGGAACTGGATGATCGCTACCTTGAGCGCATCTTCGGGCGGGCGGGCGGGCCGTTCCACCGGCGCCGGCAGGGCGCGTTCCAGGTCGCCATATTGCTGGTACAGCTTGCGGCGGCGCCTGTCGGTCTCTTCCGGGTCGGGCCGATCCGGAAATTCGCTGAGTTTCGGCCAGGGTTCGTCGCCGCCCGGGACATCATAGTCCGTGCAGCCGGCCAAAAGCAGCCCCAGCGCCAACATTACGGGCAGGAACATGGTGCGGGCGATGGAAACGGACAGTTCCAAGTTTTCGAGACTCCAATTTCCCCGACTTTATCACACGGCAATACTGGAAAAACACATTAAATCCACGCGACGTCCACAACGGCGATTTCAGGCGGGCGGGTGAACGAAACATCGGCGGCACTCACGCCCCCCTCACGCGGGCGCGAGCGCCAATCCAGATAATTGCAGTAATAAAATCAATTAGTAAAAAGATTTTTTCAGTTCGCTGGCAAGGCACGCAGGCGTGTTCAAACCCCTGCCAGTACACGTTATCTCAAATTCCGTCGACCGTGACCCGCGTCACCTCCCTTGTTGTTCTAGCATTGACCCTGTCGGCGACATTGCGCTGCCGGAACGGG
>DAOVHN010000055.1 GCA_030671915.1 Pseudomonadota bacterium | reverse complement strand
GGCATCGACGTGAAGCGCGTGCACTGGATCGCCTTTGCGTTGGCGGGCGCCGCTGCCGGACTCGCGGGCGGCCTGTTCGCCTTTGCCAAGGGGTCGATCTCGCCCGAAACCATCAATGTGGGCCGCTCCATCGACGCCATCGGCATCGACGTCAAGCGATACGAATGGATGGCCTTCCTGATCGCCGGCGCGATGGCGGGCGTGGCGGGCGGGCTGTACGTGTTTTCCAAGGGCAGTGTGTTCCCCGACGAATTGTCGATCCCGCGTTCGGTGGACGGGCTGGTGATGGTGTTGCTGGGGGGCGTACAGACGCTGTCCGGCCCGATCTTTGGCGCCACCGCCTTCACTTGGCTGCATGACGAAATCTCGCGCCTGGCCTATTGGCGGTTCATCCTGGGCGGCGTGATCATCGGACTGGTGCTGTTGTTCCCGCAGGGGCTGGGCGGAATCTGGCGGCAGGTCGAGGTGCGGTTCAAGCGCGGCGGCGCGGAGGCGGAGCCATGAACGTCCTTGACGTCCACGATCTCTACAAGGGTTTCGGCGGCGTGCAGGCGGTGGCGGGGGTTTCCTTCGGCGTCGCCGAGGGCGAATTGCTGGCGCTGATCGGGCCGAACGGGGCCGGCAAGTCGACCTGCTTCAACATGCTGAACGGGCAGTTGAAGCCCGACCGCGGGTCGGTGCGGCTGAAGGGTGCGGACATTACCGGCCTGCCGCCACGCACGGTCAGCCGACTGGGCGTCGGGCGCACGTTCCAGATCACCGCCACTTTCGGTTCGATGACGGTGGCGGAGAATGTGCAGACCGCGCTGATCTCGCATCGCGGCGGGATGAAGGGCCTGTGGCGCCCGGCGGCGGCGCTGTACCGCGACGAGGCGCTGGCGCTGTTGGGGCGGGTCGGCATGGCGGACCAGGCGGACCGCGCCTGCGGCGTGCTGGCCTATGGCGATTTGAAGCGCGTCGAGTTGGCGGTGGCGCTGGCCAACGATCCTGGCCTGCTGCTGATGGATGAACCCACCGCCGGCATGGCGCCGGGCGAGCGCGTGGAACTGATGGCGTTGACCGCCGGCATCACCCGCGAACGCGGCATCGCCGTGCTGTTCACCGAACATGACATGGACGTGGTCTTCGCCCATGCAGATCGGATCATTGTGTTGAACCGCGGCGAGCTGATCGCCGAGGGACCGCCCGATGCCGTACGCGCCGACCAACGTGTGCGCGAACTCTATCTCGGCGAGAGCCTGGAGGCAGAGTGATGGGCCGGAAAGCTGAACCACAGAGACACAAAGACACAGAGAGACCTCGCCACACGCACCTCATCCTGGAGACCTTTGCGCAAAGCGCAAGGTCGTCATTGCGAGCCAAAGGCGAAGCAATCCAGTCCCGCCGTCCGTCTGGATTGCCGCGGCGCTTCGCGCCTCGCAATGACAAATGTGCGCTTCGCGCAAATGACCCCACCCTTTGCAACAGGAGCCCTGCGCGGTGACGGCGAAGGATTCCCCCATGCTCGACGTTACCGGCCTCAACGCCTTCTATGGCTGGGCGCATATTCTGTTCGATCTTTCGCTGAGGGTCGGGCGGGGCGAGGTCGTGGTGCTGTTGGGGCGCAACGGGGCGGGCAAGTCCACGACGCTGAAATCCATCGTCGGGCTGGTGCCCCCGGCCAGCGGGACCGTGACCTTCCAGGGCGCGCATATCGCGGGGAAGCCGCCGCACCGAATCGGCCGCGCCGGACTGGGTTACGTGCCGGAGGAACGGCGCATTTTCACCGATCTTACCGTCGCCGAGAACCTGGAGGTCGGCCGCCAGCCACCGCGCGAGGGCGCGCCGGAATGGACGAAGGAAACGCTGTTCGCCATGTTCCCGAACCTGGCCGAAATGCAGGGCCGTTCCGCCGGGCAGATGAGCGGCGGCGAGCAGCAGATGCTGACCATCGCGCGCAGCCTGATGGGCAACCCGTCGCTGATCCTGCTGGACGAACCGTCGGAAGGCCTGGCGCCGGTCATCGTCGACCAGATGGCGGCGACGATCCGCGAATTGAAGGCGCGCGGTCTGTCTGTTCTGCTGTCAGAGCAGAACCTGCGTTTCGCCCGCATGGTCTCCGACCGCGCCTACATAATAGAGAAGGGCCGCATCCGCTGGGAAGGCACGATGGCCGACCTAGATGGGGACGAGGGGGCGCGGCAGAAATATCTGAGCGTGTGAAGTCGCATCGAGCGCACCTAAAAAAACGTCCGAATTTCGATTCGGAAAAAATGGGGTAAGATCAAGCATCATGGCAAAATCATTTTATCTGATATGTCCAAGAGAGAGCGCACCAGGCTACTACGGCATGGAGGTAGTGGCGGCATACGGATTGGGCAATGCCGTCGTCACCACCGACCTTGCGACGGCCACGGTAGCTGCACTTGCGCCGAAAGATTGGCGGGTCGAAATCTGCGATGATCGCCTGACACCCGCTGACCTGGATCATGATGCCGATGTGATCGGCATTACCGGCAAGGTTTCTCAGCACGAACGGATGGTCGAGTTGGCGGACCATTTCAGATCCCGGGGGAAGCTTGTCGTTATCGGCGGGCCCTATGCTTCCCTGGATCCTGACGCCGTTCGCGATCACTGCGATATCCTGGTTCGCAACGAGATTGAAGAAATCGCCGCGGTTCTGTTTGCCGAAATCGATGCCGGCACCTGGAAACGAGAATATGACGGCGGCAAGGTCGATCTTTCCAACTCTCCGGTGCCGAGGTGGGATCTGTATCCGCGCCGAGGCGCAATGTCAGGTGTTGTCCAGACTTCACGGGGCTGCCCGTTCGAGTGTGAATTTTGCGACGTGATTGCCTATGTCGGCCGCAAGCAGCGCCATAAGCCAGTCGGTCTGGTAATAGGCGAGATCGATAACCTGTACAGCCTGGGCTACCGGGCAATATTCCTGGCCGACGACAATTTTACGGTTTACCGGAGACGCGCCAAAGAGTTGCTTACGGCGCTTCGCGACTGGAACCGCGCGCATGCACCCGACCGTGTGCTCTTCAGCACCCAAGTATCGATTGATATCGCGCGGGACGACGAAATGCTCGAGCTATGCGCTGAGGCCGGGCTGCGTAACGTGTTTATCGGCATCGAAACCCCGAACGAGGAAAGTCTACGGATCGCCAAGAAGCGGCAAAACATCGGTGTCGACATAGGGAATGAGGTGGAGAAAGTACTGCGAAAGGGCATCGCCGTGTCTGCCGGCATCATTGTGGGATTCGACGGCGACGGGCCCGATATTTTCGATATTCAGGCGCAGTTCATTGAAAAACTGCCCGTGCCGTTTGTTACGGTTTCAGCGCTGGTAGCCCCTCCGCAAACACCGCTATATGCCCGTCTGGTTAAAGAGGGACGAATTGCCAAGTCCGATATACTGAAGGGCGCCGATGCTACTCCCACGGTCACCAATATCATTCCGAAAAATATGTCTTACGACGAACTGATTGCCGGACTCTCCAGGCTTTGCCGCGAAGTGTACGCCCCCGCGACATTCGAGCGACGCATGATACGATTCATGGATGCGTACGGATCAAGGATAAAGAACCCGCCTCCTGGCCCAACGCCAGTGCCGATCGGGAAAGGTTTAGGCGTACTTATGGAGCGATTCTCAAGAATCGGGCCGGCGGAGAAGAACCTCTTTACGCGTCTGCTGCGCCAGATGAGCATGTATCCAAGAGATATCCAGATGGCTGCGAGGCTTCAGTTAACCAGATACATGCAACTTCGCCACATGTATGATCTGTCCGGCTTATGGCCGATAGAAAAGCCCATACCGGCCGTCCGTTCGGCGAAACCTATTCACCAGGTCAACTGAATTAAAACTGGCCAGTCACCCCGCCTTCCCACCTGCACTCTCGATGCGGAAGGTGGCGACGGTTACCAAGGCGAGCGATCCCATGAAATAATAGAGGCCGGGTTCTGAGGTCGCGTCGGCGAAGCCGGCGATCTTGGCGATCATGATGGCCGTGGCGATGATGAAGACGTCGGCCATCGACCAGCGTCCGCTGACGGCGAGCAGCTTCATGAACAGGCGGAAATGGGGGCGCGTCGCGTCGGCATGATGCCAGATTCCCCAGGCCAGCGTGATCTTGACTACCGGGAAGGCGATGGAGAAGGCGGCGACCACGCCGGCCAGCAGCGCTTCGTCCTCGAACCAGAGCTTACGGATGCCGCCGAGGATGGAGAATTCGTTCTCGAACACCCATAGCTCTGTCACCGTCATCACCGGCAATGTGAT
Source organism: Pseudomonadota bacterium (assembly GCA_030671915.1). Lineage (GTDB taxonomy): Bacteria > Pseudomonadota > Alphaproteobacteria > UBA8366 > JADFVY01 > JADFVY01. The sequence goes on along the minus strand of DAOVHN010000055.1, from coordinate 4,889 downwards.
GCCCATGGCGAACAGCCCCAGGCCGGCGGCCAGTACGATATCCATCAGCCGGTCCAGCCCCCGCGCCCGCGCCGACAGCGAATGTTCCGCATGCCAGATGCGGCGCAGCGACCGGCCGACCCGGGCCATCACCGTTATAATTTCCCGTTTCTTCATCGCGGCTCGTTCCTGCCCCTTCCCCTCGGTTTCCGCCAGTTTTGTAACATATAGGAAACCCTTGCGGCGATAGCGAGGCGGTGGGTGTCGACCACATTATCAGTGTACAAACAATTTGAATTCTCCCCCACACCACGCTAAAGTCCACCGTGTCAGTGAGTTGCTGACACCCGCCTGTCCGATGGGTTATGGATGGGCGGAACAGCGTAACGCGAAGCATTCGGACGGGGGGCCATGGCGGGGCATATTATCGGCGTCGATGTGGGCGGGACCTTCACGGACCTGGTATTGATGGGCGCCGATGGGCAACCGCGCATCGCCAAGGTGCCCTCGACCCCGGAAAACCAGGCCTTCGGCGTGCTGGCCGCGATTGCCGAGACCGGCGCATCGCTGGCGGACGTCGCCACCATCGTCCACGGCACCACCGTCACCACCAACGCCCTGCTGGAGCGCAAGCTGGCGAAGGTCGGGCTGATCACCACGCGGGGCTTCCGCGACGTGCTGGAGCTGGGCCGCCGCACCAGGCCCCAGGCCTACGGGCTGAAAGGCCAGTTCGTGCCGCTGATCCCGCGCGAGTTGCGCATGGAGGTCGACGAGCGGATGGATGCGGACGGCGAAATATTGACGCCGCTGGAAACCGAGGACGTACACACCGCCTGCAAGTTCCTGCTGGCGCGCGGCTGCGAGGCGCTGGTCATCCATTTCCTGCATGCCTACCGCAACCCGGTGCATGAAAACCGCGCCGCCGAGATCGCGGCGGAAATCTGGCCCAACGGTTTCATCACCCGCGGCCACGCCATCCTGTCGGAATACCGGGAATATGAGCGCGGCGTGACGGCGGCCGTGAACGCCTCGGTCCAGCCCCTGCTGCATGCCTATATCAACCGCCTGACCGACGAATTGGCGGACAAGGGCTATCGCCACGACCTCCTGGTGATGCAGGGCAATGGCGGCACGGTGACCGCCGGGCTGGTACCCGACCATGCGGTGAACACAGTAATGTCGGGTCCGGCCTCGGGCGTGATGGCGGCGGCCCATACCGGCGCAGCCGCGGGCTACCCGAACCTGATGACCTACGACATGGGCGGCACGAGCTGCGATGTCGGGCTGATCCGCCACGGCATCCCGCAAGTGAGTTCCGAGCTGGAGCTGGAATACGCCATGCCGATCCATGTGCCGATGGTCGACGTGCACACCATCGGCGCCGGCGGCGGGTCGATCGCGCGCGTCGACGAGGCGGGGCTGCTGCGCGTCGGGCCGGAAAGTGCGGGGGCCATGCCGGGGCCGATCTGCTATGGCCGGGGGGGGACAAGCCCGACCATCACCGATGCCAACCTGGCGCTGGGGCGGCTGAACCCGGAGGCGCTGCTGTCGGTGGACAATCCGGTGACGCTGGAGGATCTGCGCGCCGCCATCGGCGAGACGATCGGCGCGCCGTTGGGGCTGGACGCCGAGAGCGCCGCCGCCGCCATCATCCAGATCGCCAACGCCCGCATGGCCGGGGCGCTGCGCATGGTATCCCTGGCCCGCGGCCACGACCCGCGCGACTTCGCCCTCTTCGCCTTCGGCGGCGCGGGGCCGCTGCATGCGGTGGCGCTGGCGCGCGAGCTGGGGATTCCGAAGGTACTGATCCCGGCGCGGCCGGGCATCACCAACGCCATCGGCTGCGTCGTCGCCGATCTGCGCCACGATTACGTCAACACCATCAACATGCCGGTCGATGTGCTGGACATGGACGAGGTCAAACGCCTGGTCGGGGACCAGATGGCGAAAGGCCGCGAAACCATCGAGGCCGAAGGCATCGAGGTCGAGGATTTGCGCTACGTCCACGACGCCGACATGCAGTTCCAGGGCCAGAGCCATATCATGACCGTGCCCATCCCCGGCCCGGAGGTGACCCGCGAGGAACTGCGCGCCCTGTTCGAAAAGGCCTACTGGGAGCGTTTCGCCGTGGAACTGCCGGAAATCCGCCCGGTGCTCGTGAACCTGCACACCGCCGTCATCGGCAAACGCGCCCACGCGGACTTGTCGGCACTGGCCGCCACCGGCGGCGATGGCGCACCGCAAGCGATGGCGGCGAGGCGGGTCTGGTTCACGCAGGGCTGGCTGGACACCCCGATCTACCGCCGCTCGGATGTCGGCCCCGGTGCCCTGATCGACGGCCCGGCAATCGTCGAACAAATGGACACCACCATCGTCATCGAGCCCGGCTGCGCGGCCGAGGCCGACGATATGGGCAACCTGATGGTAAGCGTTGGGGGTGAGGGGTGATGATGGCAGTGCAGAGCGGCCTCGTCCTTCGAGACGCCCCCACGGGGCTCCTCAGGATGAGGCTTCAATGTCTATTTTTGTCAGAAACAAATCATTTGCACCCTCTTCCTGAGGAGGGCCGCAGGCCCGTCTCGAAGGACGAGGTCGCCCGGTCTATCGGGAGCGCTGAACAATGACCGCCATCGACCCCGTTACCCTCGCCGTGGTGCAGGCCGGGTTGCAGCAGGTTTGCAACGAGATGGACCTGGCCTTCGTGCGGGCCGCCTTCAGCCCGGTGATTTCGGAGGCGCTGGACCGCTCCGACGGGATTTATCACCGCGACGATGGGGCGCTGATCGCGCAGGGGGATCTGGGGCTGCCGGTCTTCGTCGGCACCATGCAGTTCGGCACGCGCGCGGTCATCGAGCGCGCCAGGGACCTGAAGCCCGGCGACATGTATATCGTCAACGACCCCTATATGGGCGGCACTCATCTGATGGATGTGCGCTTCGCCAAACCGTTCTTCTACAAGGGCGAGATTTTCGCCTGGCTGGCCAATACCGGGCACTGGCCGGATACCGGCGGCATGGTGCCGGGCGGCTTCTCGGCCCAGGCGACGGAATCCGAGCAGGAAGGGCTGCGCCTGCCGCCCGTGAAACTGTTCAAGGAAGGCGTGATGGATGAGGAAATCCTCTCCATCATTCTCAGCAATATCCGCATCGCCGACCAGCGCATCGGCGACATCAAGGCGCAGGCGGCCGCGCTGACCGTCGGTGAGCGGCAGTTCACGGCGTTGCTGGACCGCTATGGACGCGACACGGTCGAGGCCTGCATCGCCGAGCTACGCACCCGCGCCGAACAGCAGATGCGGGCAAAGATCGCCACCATCCCGGACGGCGAATATCACGGCGTGGCTCACGTGGACTCCGACGGCATCGTCGACGAGCCGCTGAAGATCGACATGAAGATCACCAAGCGGGACACCGACCTGTTCTTCGACATGTCGCAGTCGAGCCCGCCCTGCCTGGGGCCGATGAACAGCGTGATCGCGACCACGCGGTCATCGGTCTATCTCGCCATGAAGCACATCTTCCCCGAGGTGCCGATCAATGCCGGCACCTTCGCGCCGCTGCATATCGCCGACCCCGAGGGCACCTTCCTGTATGCGCACTACCCGCGGCCCGTGTCGGGCTGTGCGGCGGAGGTCAGCCAGCGTATCGCCGAGGCCGTGTTCGCGGCGCTGACCCCTGCACTGCCCGACCAGCTTTTCGCCGCACCCGCCGGCACCAGCGGCAATTTCGCGCTGGGCGGCCACGACCCGAAGACCGGCAAGGGCTATGTGCTCTATCTGATTTCCGGCGGCGGCTATGGCGGCAGCATGGATGGCGACGGGCTGTCCAACGGCTGTTCGACCATCGGCATTTCCAAGACCACGCCGATCGAGGTGGTGGAGCAGCGCTATCCGGTGCTGATCGAGGAATATTCGCTGCATGAGGGATCCGGCGGCGCCGGCGAGCACCGCGGCGGCTTCGGCGTCAACTACACGGTGAAGATCCGCCGCGGCGAGGCGCGTGCCTCCTTCGTCATGGACCATGGGCGATACGGGCCCCAGGGCGCGCTGGGCGGCAAGGACGGCGGCCCTAACAAGGTGCGCATCGAACGCACCGGCCAGCCCGACTACATCCCGCCGCATCTGTCGAAGGACCAGGACATCCAGATCAAAGAGGGCGACCGCGCCCACGTCTCCACGCCCGGCGGCGGCGACTTTGGCGACCCACTGGGACGCGACCCGGCAGCCGTGTTGCGGGATTTATATCGCGGCTACTACACGGTAGTCTGGGCGAAAGACCTGTTCGGCGTGGTCGTGGCCAAGGGCAAGGTGGACGAAGAGGCGACGGCGAAACTGCGAGCGGAACGGGCGGGCCGGGCCGGCTGAAGAAACCGAGCGACCTCGTCCTTCGAGACGGGCCTTCGACCCTCCTCAGAGCTTGTGAATCTATCATTGCGATGTTTCGGGATCGGTGATTCACTGTCGTTGTGTTTATTCGGCTTTGGGGTCTGAGATGAGCGACGATGGTTTTTTTGACGATCTACGGCCCCCCGGCCCACAACAGGCACGGCACAGACCCTTACGCGCCGCGCGCCGAGGACGGTCCGGGCGTCGCCGCCTGGCGACCGGCGAATGCATCAACGCCCGCTTTCGGCAGTGGGGCCTCCACCGCTTCACCGTGCGCGGATGCGACAAGGCCGCCACCGTGCTGCGATGGTTCGCGCTGGCCAACAACATCCTCCAGACCCATCGCCTCACTGCCCCCATCCCCGCATAACCGTCCGGCGGGGTGCCGGAAAGCCAACCGCCAGTATGCGAAACCCCGCCGCATGGCCAATTCCGCGCGCCCGGCACACGCCGACGCCACAAGCATTGCCCGAAAACCCGCAGCCCAGCAGCATGCAGCCCGCGGGCAGATACATTCACAAGCTCT
>DAOVHN010000061.1 GCA_030671915.1 Pseudomonadota bacterium | reverse complement strand
AGGGGCTGGCGAAGTGCAAGGGCCTCGACGTCGATCCGGTCGAGACCAACATGATCTTTATCGCTCCAGGTGAGGAGGATATTGAGCCCTTGCGCGCCCACCTGGCCGCCCGCGGCATAGTCATAGCCGCCCAGCGCCCCCACACGCGCCTCGTCACCCACCTCGACATCACGAGCGAGGACGTAGAGCGCACGATCGAGGCGTTCGGAGAATTCTATAAGGGGTGAGGGGTGTGGCGCGGGTCAGGAGAAATCCGCGGGCGATAGCTTCCTCAGGTTCCGGATAACCGTTTCCTCCAGTTCGCCCTTGTCGAACTCGGGCAGGTCCCGCAGGGCATCCAGGAAGGAATTCACATCTTTTTCCAGGATGCCGATGGTGTTGTCCGGGCCGTAGCCCTCACCCGACCAGTCGATGGCGTCCAGATTGTCGCCGAACCATGTGGCGCCCGAGCTTTGCGCCATCACTTGCGTCAGCAGGTCCGGCGCGACGCCCAGCGCCCGTGCGGCGGCCAGCGCGTGGCGGACGGCGACGACGCTGCTGGCGGCGACGAAATTGTTGACAACCTTCACCGTCATCCCCGCGCCGAGCCCGCCCAGATGGTGGATGGCATTGCCCATGGCATCGAACAGCGGCCTCAGGCTGTTCACGACCGCCTCCTCGCCGCCGACCATGAAGGTAAGGCGCGCCTCGCGGGCGGCGACCGGCGCGCCGGACATGGGGGCGTCGACCAGTTCGGTCCCTTGCGGCAATCGCGTGGCCAGTTCACCCAGGAAACGTGGCGAGAGGGTGGAGGATACGACGAGCCGACGGGGCGCAGCCTCACCAGTGAACAGCGCCTGTTGCCCGAAGCAAAGCTCCAGCGTCTGCGGGATGTCGCGCACCACGGAAATGACGGTCGGGCAGCGCGCCGCGAATTCCGCCGGGTCTGCGATCATGCGCCCCTCGAAATCGCCGAACTCACGGACGGGACGCACATCGAACCCGTATACGCCGAACTCCGCCGCCAACAGGCTCCGCGCCATGGGAAGCCCCATGGCCCCGCAGCCGGCAATGCCGACAGGTTCGCTGTAGGCTGGTGAGTTCATGGAGGTGTTATAGGGGAACGCGCGGCGGCGGGCCAGAACCCGTGAGGGGCGGCGCGACCTCGACCGGCCGACCTTTGAAAAAGAGTATAAACAGGTACTTTCCCACGGTCGAATCGGCGCTCGGTCAAGGTTCCGGTGAGTTTTGTGCGGATTCGATGCAGAACAGGCACAGGAAAGATGTATGTGCGGAGTATGCGCGATATAGATCGCAGGGTGAGTTTGCGGTAGATAAAGGTTAGCCGGAAGGTATGCGTTACCGCGGTTCCAGCGGCGCCCGTCTCGAAGGGCGAGGTCGCTCGGCGTCAGATGCCCGTCACGCCGCGGCCACCTGTTCGTCGGCGAGGGCATAGCCCTGTTGCATGGCTTCAATATTCAGGTCGAGGAATTTGGGCGGGGTGCCGGTGCGGATGGTCTGCTCCAGGGTTTCGCGGGCGCAGATGTTGCCGATTCCGACCAGGGCGGACAGCGCGATGACGTTGGCCACGCGCTCGTTGCCGAGCCGCATGGCGGTTTCGCTGAAGGGCATTTGCCTGATCTCGTATTTGCCCCTGGGCATCTTGTCGACGCGTCTGGCATCGATCAGGATCAGCCCGCCCTCGCGGACCAGCCCTTCGGAGACGCCGACGGCGGCCCGGTCCAGCACGACCAGATAGTCCAGCGCGGTGACCAGCGGATATTCGGCCGCGCCCTCGTCGCTGACCACCATGTCGGCGCGGCTGAGGCCCCCGCGCGAGGTCGGCTCGTAGCCCTGGGAGATGGCCACCGTCTTGCCCTCGCGGGCCAGTGCCGCCGACAGCAGCTTGGCGCAGAGTTGCAGGCCCTGGCCGCCGGCGCCGCTGAACCGGATTTCGAAACCGCTCATTTCGCCCTGCCCTGTTTGGATTTCGCGAAGTTGCGGTAGGTCTCGCCATATTCCGGACGGTCGTTGCGCGCCAGCACGCCGGTGGGCAGGCTGTTCGGCCGGAACGGTTCATCGACGACGGTGCCGTAGGAATCGGGCCGCATGGATTTCTTCTGGCTCAGGATCATTTCCGGCGAGTTGCCGAGGTCGTTCTTGCGGCCAAAGATTTCCGTACAGTCGGATATCACCTCGATAAAGGCAAAGCCGGGATAGGCCAGGCCCTCCTTGATAAGGTCCTTCAGCGTCGGCGTTTGCAGCGTGACCTCGCGCCCGACCAGTCCCGCGCCGGCGGCCTCGGCCAGCTTGCAGGCATCGAACACGGGTTCGAGATTGCCGGCCGGGGTCGTCGTCGTCAGGCGGTTCTCGCTGGTGGTCGGCGATACCTGGCCGCCGGTCATGCCGTAGACCTCGTTATTGAGCAGCAGGCAGGTCATGCGGAGGTTCCGCCGGCAGGCATGGATCAGATGGTTGCCGCCGATCGCCAGCGCGTCGCCGTCGCCGGTGATCACCACGACCTCCAGGTCCGGCCGCGCCAGCGCCAGGCCGGTCGCGAAGGCCAGCGGACGGCCGTGTGTGACGTGGAAGGTATTGGCGTCCACATAGGCGCCCATGCGCCCGGAACAGCCGATGCCGGAGACGATGGCGAGCTTGTTCTTGTCGATGCCGAGTTCATGCACCGCCCACAGCAGCGCCCGCATGGCGATGCCGTGGCCGCAGCCGGGGCAAAGGAAATGCGGCATCATCTCCAGCCGGAGATAATCGTTGATCTCGAAATTATCGACGCTTTCCGCCACCGCCATCTCAGGCAAGCTCCTCGATCTTTTCCAGGATATGCGCCGGCGAGATCGCCTCGCCGTCGAACCGGTTGAGCCGCGCGATACGCTCCGTGCCGCAAATCCGCTCCACCTCGTAACAAAGCTGCCCGGCGTTCATTTCCGGAACCAGTACATGGCGGGCGTTTTTCGTGGCCTCTTTCAGCGCCGCCTCCGGGAAGGGCCATAGCGTTATCGGGCGCAGCAGGCCGGCCTTTAGCCCCTTGTCGCGCGCCATCGCCACCGCCTTGCGCGCGGAGCGACCGGTAATGCCGTAGGCAACGACCAGCAACTCAGCATCGTCCGTCTGTAGGGCTTCGTACGATTCTATCAGGTCGCGATGCCGCTCCAGCTTGTCCAGGATGCGGCCGACGGCCTGGGCGACCTTCTCGGGTTTCTGGGTCGGGAAGCCGCTTTCGTCATGGGTCAGGCCAGTGAAATGGGCACGGTAGCCGTCGCCCGGGCGCGGCATTGGCGGCACCATGTCGTCGGTCACGGCGAAGGGCTGAAAACCCTTTTTCGGGCCGTCCGCCCATTTCCGGTCCACCAGATCCAGTTCCGATGCCTTGGGCAGGGCGATGGTTTCCACCAGATGGCCGACTACCTCGTCGATCAGCAGGATGACCGGGGTGCGCAGGGTCTCGGCCAGGTTGAAGGCGCGCACGGTCTCGTCGAACACCTCCTTCACCGACGACGGCACCAGCACGATGGCGGGATGGTCGCCATGGGTGCCCCAGCGCGCCTGCATCACATCGCCCTGGGCGGGCCGCGTCGGCATGCCGGTGCTGGGACCCCCGCGCATCACATTGACGACGACGCAGGGTGTCTCGGTCATGGCGGCGTAGCCGATATTTTCCTGCTTCAGGGAAAAGCCCGGGCCGCTGGTCGCGGTCATCACCTTGGACCCGCCCATCGAAGCGCCGATGATCGCCCCCATGGAGCCGATTTCGTCCTCCATCTGGATAAAAATGCCGCCGACCTTCGGCAGCTCCGCCGACATTCGCTCAGCAACCTCGGAGGACGGCGTGATCGGGTAGCCGGCATAGAAGCGGCAGCCCGCGGCCACGGCGCCCAGCGCACAGGCATGGTTGCCCTGGATATTGACGGGAAGGGTACGGTTCGACATTCAGGCCACCGGTTCGAGGGCAGGGACGCGGCGCACCCGGATGGCAAAATCCGGGCACAGCCATTCGCAAATCCGGCAGCCGGTGCAGGCTTCCGGGTCGCTCAGTTCGACGATCATCTCGTCGTTCAGCCGCAGGCAGCGCTCCGGGCACATCTTGACGCAGATATCGCAGCCCTTGCACCACTCGCCGGTAATGTCGAATTGCACCGTCTTGGGGGCGATTTCCGCCGCCCGCCGGTCGTCACGGCCCGGCAGGTCCTTCAGGCGTTCTTCCATCGGCGCGGAGCGATTGGCGTCGGCCCAGTCGCGGCCCGCCTCGAAGGCCAGTTTGTTGGCCTCCAGCGCCTTGGCCGGGACGTTCTGCGCGATGACTTCCTGCCAATCCTCGACCGGGAATTCCAGCGCGGTCGACAGCACGCCCAGCAGCACCGTGTTCGCGGCGCGCGACTCGCCGAGTTCGGTGGCGATCTTCGTCGCATCCAGCGCAAAGCCGCTGCCTACCATTTCCATTACCTCGCGCGGCGCTTCCGGCGAATAGATCGGCTGCGAGCCGTATTTGCGGCTGCGGAAGGCGAAGGGCGGCACGATACGCTTGGTATCGGCGATGAAGGCGCCGCCGTCGCGCCGCAGAAAATCCAGCCAGCGCAGCCCTTCGGCCCATTCCATCGCCAGCAGCACATCGGCCTCGCCCTTCGGGATGGTCGGCGACCACACCGTCTCGCCATAGCGGATATGGCTGAACACGCCGCCGCCGCGCTTGGCCATGCCATGCACTTCGCTCTGCTTGACCTGCAGGCCCTGGCGCTGACAGACCAGCGCCAGCACCTTCGACATCATGATGACGCCCTGGCCGCCGACCCCGACGATCAGAACGCTGCGGGGCTTGGTCGCCGCCTTCCTGGTCTTGGCCGCCATGCTAATTCGATACCGGCTGGATGCAGTCGGACGGGCAGATCTGGGCGCAGAGCGAACAGCCGATGCAGGTCGTCTCGTCGATCGTGACCTTGTGGTATCCGTCGAGCATCTCGTCGGACCAGCCCAGCGACGGACAGCCGAGATTCATGCAGGACTGGCAGGCGGTGCAACCGTCGGCGCGAACCTGCAGGGGCGACCCTTTCAGCTTCATCGGGTCCAGCACGCAAGGGCGGTCGGAGATCACCACCGCAACGCCCTTGTACTCAACGGCCTCGCGCAGCGCCTGGTAGAGCGCCGCCATGTCGTACGAATCGATCGTCTTGACCGATTTCACGCCGCAGGCACGGACCATTTCCTCGAAATCGACGCGGTGGGTTTCCTCGCCGCGAAGCGTCTTGCCGGTGCCCGCATGGTCCTGCCCGCCGGTCATGGCGACGATATGATTGTCCAGGATCATCACGGTGATGTTGGCGTCGTTGTAGACTGCGTCGATCAGCGCCGGTATGCCGCCATGCAGGAAAGTGGAATCGCCGATGGTCGCGACGATCGGCTTGGTCTCCAGGCCGGCCTTGGCGACACCCACCGCGATGCCTATGCTGGACCCCATGGAAACGCAGGTGTCGATGGCCTTCAGGGGGTCGACGGCGGCCAGCGTATAACAGCCGATATCGCCGGTGACGCGGGCGTTCACGGAGCGCACGGCCATGTAGCTGGTGATATGCGGACAGCCGGAACACAGTACCGGCGGGCGCGCCGTCGGCGTTACCGCGAAGGGCGCATCTTCCTCGACCCCTTCGAGAAGGCCGGCCTTGCGCAAACCCTCGCGCACGACTTCCGGCGAGAACTCGCCAATGCGCGGGAAGAAGGCCTTGCCCTCGACGGGCATGCCGGCGGCGTTCATGGCGTCCTCGATCACCGGCTCCAGTTCCTCGACCACCAGAACCCGGTCCATCGCCTCGTAGAATTCGCGCACCCGGTCGATCGCCAGCGGGTAGGAAGAGCCGAGCTTCAGGACGCTGGCCTCCGGCAGGACCTCCTTCACATAGGTATAGGCGGTGCTGGCGGTGATGATGCCGATTTCCGTGCCGCCCTCTTCCCAGCGGGTGAATTCGGGCGCGGCAAAAAATTTCTGCAGTTTCGCCTCGCGCTCCAGCACCCGGGGATGGGCCATCCTGGCATGCGCCGGGATGATCACGTTCTTGACCGTGTCCTCGTTGAACCCGAGCGGTTCATGGTCGGTGCGCGGCGTGGTGGTTACCGGGCTTCGCGTGTGCGACAGCCGCGTCGTGCTGCGCACGATCACCGGCGTATCGAACTCTTCGCTGATATCGAAGGCACGGCGCGTGAACTCCATGGCTTCCTGGGCGTCCGAAGGCTCCAGCACCGGCACCTGGGCGAAGCGGGCGAACATCCTGGTGTCCTGCTCATTCTGGGAAGAATGGATGCCGGGATCGTCGCAAACCACCAGCACCAGTCCGCCATTGACCCCGATATAGGCCTGGGACATCAGCGCGTCGGACGCGACGTTGAGGCCCACATGCTTCATCGCGGTCATCGATCGCACGCCAGCGAAGGAGCCGCCGATCGCCACATCCAGGCTGACCTTTTCGTTGGTCGACCATTGCACATGGACATCACCGACCGGGTAGGTCCCCAGGAACTCCATGATTTCGGTGCTGGGCGTGCCGGGATAGGCGGCGGCGATCCTGACGCCGGCCTCCCAGGCGCCGCGCGCGAGCGCCTCGTTGCCGATCATCGGGCGCGTGACGGCCTGGTCCAGCGCCTCTCTTTCGGCGTTGTCCCTGCCCTCCCCGGTCCTGGTCTCCACTTTGGCGTCCACGGCTCACAATTCCTTTGTCTACATATGAAGCTGTGACAGAATAGCGCGTCCTGAAACGGATTGCACCAATCACTTATCGGTTATATGGTTTTTAAACCACAAAAAAGTTAAGACTAAACAATCGGCGGGTCGAGTGGAAACAATGACGCACCGCCCCCGCACAGAGACAGGGACGGCATCGATTGACACTGCAGGGAGACAAAAAAATGATTCGTTATTTGTTGGGTAAATGCGCCGCGGGCCTGGCCTCGGCGCTCGTTGTCATTCTGGCCGCCGGTGGCGCGTCGGCGGCTGAAACCATAAAGATCGGCTCTTTCCTGGCCGTCACGGGCGGCGCCTCCTTCCTTGGCGACCCGGAGAAGAAGACGCTGGAAATGTATGTCGCGGCAGTCAACGCCAATGGCGGTGTCGGCGGTCGGCAGATTGAACTTATCCTGTACGATTCGGGCACCGACGCGAAGAAGGCCGCGGGCTTCGTCAAGCGCCTGATCAATGACGACGAGGTGGACATCATCCTTGGCGGCTCGACCACCGGCGAGACCATGGCCGTCATTCCGCTGGTCGAGAAGGCGGGCATTCCGTTCATTTCCTTCGGCGGCGCCGGCGTTATCGTCAATCCGGTCAAGAAATGGGTGTTCAAGACCCCGCATACGGACCGGCTGGCGGTCCAGAAGATATACGAGGACATCAAGGCCCAGGGGCTTTCCAAGGTTGCGCTGTTCGCGGGTAGCGGCGGTTTCGACAAGTCATGCCGCAAGAACGCCAGCGAGCTTGCCGGCGATTACAGCATGGAAATCGTCGCCGACGAAACCCACGGCAAGGGCGACACCGACATGACGCCGCAACTTACCAAGATCAAGAATACGGCCGGCGTGCAGGCGCTGCTCTACTGCGGCTTCGGCGCCGACGCGGTGGTCGCGACCAGGAACTACAAGCAGCTTGGCCTGACCCTGCCGCATTACCAGTCGCACGGCTCGGCCTCCATGCGCTTCGTCAAGGGCACCGAGGGCGCGTCGGAAGGCATGCGCCTGCCGGCGGCCGCCCTGCTGGTCGCCAAGCAGCTTCCCGATTCCCATCCCCAGAAGAAGCTGGGCCTGGAGTTCGAGGCAGCCTACAAGGGCAAGTATAACGAGCCGATCTCGACGTTCGGCGGCCATGCCTATGACGGGCTGATGATCGCGATCGGCGCGATCGAGCGGGCGGGCGGCACCGACAAGGAGAAAGTCCGTGCCGAGATCGAGAAAACCTCGAACTATATCGGTGTCGACGGCATCTACAATTTGTCGACCACGGATCATCTGGGCCTCGACACCAATTCCTTCGTAATGGTCGAAATCCAGAACGGCGGCTGGAAACTGTTGGATTAGTCGCCGGTTGATTTAGAATAACGCTTCCCCGTCCATTGGGCGGGGAAGCCTTTTTTATCTTTCTGGCGGGCCCCATGAACGCCGAGTTTCTGCAGTATCTTTTTGCCGGCATCACCGTTGGCGCGACTTACGCCCTGGTCGGCGTCGGCTTTTCGATCATTTATAACGCCAGCCAGGTGATCAATTTCGCGCAGGGCGAATTCGTCATGCTGGGCGGCATGATGACCTGGTTCCTGTTCGAGCAGGCGGGCATGCCGGTGGCGGCGGCGATCCCGCTCGCCATCCTGGGCACGGTCGCGGTCGGCATGGCGCTGGAGAAATTCGCCATCGAGCCGGCGCGCAACGCCTCCATCGTCACCCTGATCATCATCACCATCGGCGCGTCGATCTTCCTGCGCGGCGGCGCGCAACTGCTGTGGGGGCGAAATTTCCATGTGGTCCCCGCGCTGTCGGGGAACGAGTCCATCGATATCGCCGGCGCTGCGGTAACGCCGCAGAGCTTGTGGATCCTGGGCGTCACGGTCCTGGTCGTCCTGGCGCTGAACTGGTTCTTCTCGCGCACCATGACGGGGCGCGCCATGCGGGCGGTCGCCTTCAACCTGCTGGCGGCCCAACTCGTCGGCGTTAACAACCGGCGCATCCTGCTGCTCGCGTTCGCCCTGGCGGCGGGGCTGGGCGCCATCGCCGGTGCGCTGATCGGGCCCCTGTCGCTGGCCTATCCGGACGTCGGCATCATGCTGGGCCTGAAGGGCTTTTGCGCCGCCATCCTGGGCGGTCTCGGGTTTCCTTACGGCGCCATCGCGGGCGGGCTGATCGTCGGCATCAGCGAGAACATGACCGCCGGCTATATCTCATCGGCCTACAAGGACGCGGTGGCCTTCGTGATCATCCTGCTGACCCTGTTCTTCATGCCGAACGGGCTGT
>DAOVHN010000137.1 GCA_030671915.1 Pseudomonadota bacterium | reverse complement strand
GTCGGCAAAAGAGGCTGGATCACCGACCATTCGAAGTCCGTTAAATCAAAGCGCGCCATGGTAATCTCCTTTCAAGGAGATTGAATCACAACTCGATTCAATTGGGAATCCTGTTTATAGATTTTATGGGTATGTGACCTAGTGGAGTGAATCGGGTTTCGGCGTCCTGCGGCCCCGCCTTTCCAGCAGCACGATCATCCGCCGCCGGCCGCGCCAGGTCCATGCCGCCGCGATGGCGCACAACAGCCCGCCCACCGCCAACGGCCAGCGCAGACCGAACAGATCGGACAGCCCGCCCATCAGCAGCGAGCCGACCGCGGGTCCGCCCCGGAAGATCACGCCATAAAGGCTGAGCACCCGCCCGCGCACATGCTCTTCCACCGCACCCAGCAGCAGGGTCTGGGTCGAAATCGCGCAGGACACGACAGCGGCGCCGAACATTGCGATGGCGGGAATCGCGATCCAGAAGATATCGGTGGCAGTGAACAGCATCAGGCTGAGGCCGCTAACCCCGGCGCCCGCCAGCGCAATGGGCAGCAGCCCCACCGCGCTACCGCGCCGGGCCAGCCAGATTCCGCCGGCCACCGCCCCCAGCCCGATCGCCGAGCTGAGCCAGGCCAGCCCCACGGCGCCGCGCTGGAACACCACATCGGCAAAAGCGGGAAACAGTTCGCCCACGGGCCGCGCCAGCGTCGACAGCGCCAGCATCAGCAGCAGCAGCGGGCCGATCGCCCCATGCCTGGTCGTATAGCTGAACCCCTCGGCAATCTGCGCCAGCATGCCGCCGCCGCGGCCCGCGCCGCCCGGCGCGCTGTCGATCCGCAACCGCGAAAAGGCGAACAGCAGCGCCATCACCGTCACCCCGTAGAAGGCGAAGGTCGGCGCGACGCCCCATACCGTAATAATGAGGCCGGCGACCGCCGGCCCGACGAAGCGTGCCAGGTTGAAGATCAGCGAGGATATGGCGACCGCCGCCGGCACGTCGTCGGGCTTGACCAGCACCGGCACCAGCGACAGTCGAACCGGCATATAGACTGCCCTGACGCAGCCCAGGAACAGGGTCAACAGCATCAGCGAGACAATCCCGATATGCCCCCAGGCCGTCAGCGCGAACAGCAGTGCCGTCTGCAGCAGCGACAGCCACTGGCAGGCCCGCGCCAGGCGCAGCCGGTCCACCCGGTCGACCAGCACGCCGGCGAACGGGCCGATTACCACGGCGGGGAACAGGTCGGCGAAGGCGATAGCGCCCAGCCAGAAGCCGGAATAGGTCAGTTCCCAGGTCAGCCAGCCGACACCCAGGCGCTGCACCCACAGCCCGACCAGCGTGACCGTGCTGCCCGCCGTATAGATCGCGTAATTCCGGTTGCCGAAAGCGCGGCCCACCGCGCCAAAATCGGCGATGCCTGTCGCCATGTGTTTTCCCAGACCTGCGGATTTTCCGTATTTTCCATATATTGCGGAATATACGGATTAGTCATGCTGCTCTGATCGGTATTGGAGAATCTATAATGACACAGTCTGTCACCGCAACGGAACTAGCCAAGAGCTTCGGCCGCTGGATTGAGCGGGCAATTCGCGAACCCGTTGCGATTCTGCGCCATGGGCGAGAATCGGCCTACCTTATTTCGGCCGACGAATACCACCATCTGAAACGCTTGGAGCGTCAGGCGCTGGGCGCGGAGGAAGTTCCCGACGATGTCGCGGACCTGATCGCTCGCGCGGAGTATGGCCGCTAAATTATGGTGGTGCCACCGCCGAGGAATGGCGCCGTCATCCATTATGGCTATCTCTGGAAGAGCGAGCAGCAGGCAGGGTGAACCGAAGCCACAAAGGATCGCCCGGCGGCAGTCGTTCTTGCCCACAAGAGTTCCGACGACGGACGGGCCGCAGTATATGTCCTGCCTATCACTCACGGCACGCCACGGGATCCGGCGGTTGCCATCGAGATACCCGCCGCCGTCAAACGGCGGCTGGGGCTAGACGACGACCGTTCATGGATTATATGCGACGAGGTCAACCATTTCATCTGGCCGGGCTACGATCTCCGTCCGATTCCAGGCAGAAACCCGACTGAATGGGAATATGGCTTGCTTGGTCGGGAAATATACGAAAAGGTTCGCGATCTGTTTCTTAGAGTCAGAAAAGCAAAACGCCTGAAATTTTCAGACCGGAAGTAAGCTTTTCGAACAAAATAGAAAGCATACGGTAACGATTTCCGAATATTATCCGCCAACGCGCCGACAGTCCGGCAGAGGGGACGTCACCGAATGGCCACACCGGTCGTCAATATCGAGGATCTGCGCCGGATCGTGAACCGGCTGCTCGACAGGGTCGAGGCGAGCGGGACCGTGAAGGTTCCGCTCTACGACACCTTTTACTGGGACGTGCCGGAAGAGGAGCGCTACGGCTCCGACGAGCGGCCGACGGACCTGGACGTGCGCTCCCTGCATGACGACTGGGACTGCATCCGCTTCCTGCTGGAGGAAGGCGAAGAACCGATCATCGACCAGTTGGGCGAGCTGGCGACGTTACTGCGCTATCTCGCCGACAAACTGCGCGAGCCCGAAGATGGCTAGTACCCACTATCGTAACTCCGTGGTGCGTGGGATCGCTATTCGCGCTTCTCCGGCAGGAGGGGCCGCGAAGGCGATGCCGGCGCATCGGCGAGCGGTCACGACGCACCGGAGGAGCGCGAAAAGCGACCCTTTGGTCGGCGTTGCATGGCCTCCGGCTCCGTTGCCCCACACTTGCGATGCGCCAGCATCGCGGCCCGCCGGGCGCCTAACCGGAGGCCACGCAACACCGTCCCACGCACCACGGAGTTACGATAGTGGGTACTAGTCCCGAGAAGCCGAAAAAAGAGCCGATGAGCGTCCGGTTCCTGTTCATCATGGCCGGGGTCATTTGGGGCCTGGTACTGGGGCCCGATATCGGGCTGGCGGTCGCGAAATTCATGGGCGGGCTGAACTGGCCCTTCATCGCCGGCACGCGCGAATGGCCGGAATGGGCGGACTGGGTGATCATCGCCTCGGGCGTCGTTACCGGCCTCGCCATATTCTTCACCGCCCTCATCATCGGCCGCAATGTCGGAGATCGTCTGGAATATTCACATGACGTGCGACTGAGCTCGGGCGGGGCGATCCCCTGGGCGATAATTGCGGTGGGCGTCGCCATGGGCGGGATTACCGTGCTGACCATCGAGGATCGCCAGCAGGCGGTCGTCGTTTACGTTCAGGACCAGAAGAGCGCGCTGGTGCGCCTGGAAGCCTTCGCCAATCAGGTTCAGCGATTCAGAGCCGTCAGGGTCGAATGGCCAGGCAACGGCGAAGAGGGCAGGGTATCCCTTTCCTTCCGCGGCAAGCACCAGGGCCGTTACATGCTGAACTGGGAAGTCTGGGATTCGAGCAACAGGGAAGAACCGGTGATGGAAGGCAGTATCGGGGCCAGTCTCAGGCCCGGCGATCAGAACACCAGCCTGCCGCTGTCGCCACTGGCGCTCGTCAACGCCTGGCAGCTACGGGGCGGCAATGGCGCCAAGGTCAAGGTGGACGAGGATTTCACCTTCCACATTCGGTTGATCCCGGAACCCACCCGCGCCGAATGGGAGCGCCTGCCCAGGCACGAACCGGGCAACCTGGCCGACGGCAAGTCCATACTGATCGACGAGGCCAAGGATAGCTTCCCGGTTTATTTCGAACTCCGCGGCAGCCAGATCATCTGGTCTCCGCAATAGAAGAGGCGGCGCGCTTCAGGACGAAGCAGCCTTCAGCCTTCCCACCGCCCAAGTCGCCGCGTCCCTCACCACCGAGTCGTCGTCGCCGCACAACGCCTCGACCACCGGGATTTGCGCCGGGTCGCCGCTGTTGCCGAGTGCGATCAGGACGTTTCGGATGAAGCGGGCGCTGCCGATGCGTTTTACGGGGGAGGCGGTGAAGAGTTCGCGGAACCCCGCATCGTCCAGTTGGGCGAGGCCGGCCAGGCGCGGGGCCGTTAGTTCGGCTCGGGGGAGGAAGGCGGGTTCCGTGGTGGCCTTCGCGAACTTGTTCCATGGGCAGACGGCGAGACAGTCGTCGCAACCGTAGATGCGGTTGCCCATCAGGGGGCGCAGTTCTTCCGGGATCGGCCCCCTGTGTTCGATGGTGAGGTACGAAATACAGCGACGCGCGTCGATCTGGCGGGGCGCCGGGAAGGCGTTTGTGGGGCAGGCGTCGAGGCAGTCGCGGCAACTGCCGCAATGATCTTCTTCGGCGGCGTCCGGTTCGATCTCCAGCGTCGTGTAGATTTCGCCCAGGAACAGCCATGAGCCATATTCGCGCGAGACCAGGTTGGTGTGCTTGCCCTGCCAGCCGATGCCGGCGCGCGCGGCCAGCGGCTTTTCCATCACCGGCGCGGTATCGACGAAGACTTTGATCTCGCAACCCTGGCTCTCGACAATCCAGCGACCCAGCGCCTTCAGGCGTTTCTTGACGAGGTCGTGGTAGTCGCGATTGCGGGCATAGACGGATATGATGCCACGATCCGGCCGGTCGGCCAGCGCCAGCGGGTCCTCGGCTGGCGTATAATTCATGCCGAGTGCAATTACACTCTTCGCTTCCGGCCATAACGCGGTAGGCCCCATGCGGCGATCGGCCTTCTCCGGCATCCAGGCCATTTCGCCGTGATAGCCGCGGGCGATGAACTCGCGCAGATTGTCGGAAACCGCGCCGCCCAGTTCGGCGGGGGCGAAGCCAACCGCGTCGAAGCCGACCCCCAGCGCCTTCGCGCGGATGGCATCGCGCGGGGCGGTCATGTTATCCCCGCCCGCGATAGGGCTGTACCCCCTGGTCCGGGATCCAGACGCCTTCCGGCGGTTCGCCCGATTGCCAGAACACGTCGATCGGCATGCCGCCGCGCGGATACCAGTAGCCGCCAATGCGGATCCAGAGCGGTTCCAGCAGGTCGCGCAGGCGCTTGGCGATGGCGACGGTGCAATCCTCGTGGAAGGCGCCGTGATTGCGGAAGGAACCGAGATAGAGCTTCAGCGACTTGCTCTCCACCAGCCACTCCCCGGGCACATAATCGATCACCAGATGGGCGAAATCCGGCTGGCCGGTGATCGGGCAGAGCGAGGTGAATTCCGGCGCGGTGAAGCGCACGATATAGCACTCGCCCTTCTGCGGGTTGGGCACGCGTTCAAGCACCGCTTCCTCGGGCGAGGCCGGCAGTTTGGCATCGGCCCCAAGCTGGCTCAGTCCCGAATAGATGTCCTCGCTCATTGCTCATCTCCTGTCAGCGGGTCCGACGTCGCGGGAATGTCGCCATCCACCATCGCGGCCTCCAGCGCCGCCGCATGGTCCGCCAGATTGCCGGCCTCGATGGCCGCCCTCAGGCCCGCCATCAGATCCTGATAATAGCGCAGATTATGCCATGTCAGCAG
Source organism: Pseudomonadota bacterium (assembly GCA_030671915.1). Classification (GTDB taxonomy): domain Bacteria; phylum Pseudomonadota; class Alphaproteobacteria; order UBA8366; family JADFVY01; genus JADFVY01. The sequence goes on along the minus strand of DAOVHN010000137.1, from coordinate 1,374 downwards.
CATCGGCCCCAGCATCTCGTTCGCCTTGAACAAATGATGCAGATAGCCCCGGCTGTGTTTGCGGCAAGTGGGGCACTCGCAGGCCTCGTCCAGCGGCCGGTCGTCATGGACATGGCGGGCGTTGCGGATGTTGAGGACGCCATGGCGGGTGAAGCCCTGGCCGGTGCGGCCCGAACGCGTCGGCATGACGCAGTCGAACATATCGATACCGCGCAGTACCGAGCCGACGATATCCAGCGGCCGCCCGACACCCATCAGATAGCGCGGCCTGTCGTCGGGCAGCATCGGGCCGGTGAAGTCCAGCGCGCGGAACATTTCCTCCTGCCCCTCGCCGACCGCCAGCCCGCCGATCGCGTAGCCGTCGAAGCCGATATCGGTCAGCGCATCGACCGATTCCCGGCGCAGATCCTCGAAGGTGCTGCCCTGGACGATGCCGAACAGGCCATAGCCGGGGCGCGCGCGGAAGGCCGCGCGGCAGCGCACCGCCCAGCGCATGGAAAGCCGCATGGATTCGGCGGCTTGTTCGTGCGTGGCCGGGTACGGCGTGCATTCGTCGAAACACATGGTGATGTCGGCGTCCAGCAGGTTCTGGATTTCCATCGACCGTTCCGGCGTCAGTTTGATCTTTCTGCCGTCCACATGGGAACTGAAGGTCACGCCGTCCTCATCCATCTTGCGGAGTTTCGACAGCGACATCACCTGGAAGCCGCCGGAATCGGTCAGGATCGGCCCGGGCCAATCCATGAATTTGTGCAGCCCCCCAAACTGCGCCACGCGTTCGGCGGTGGGGCGCAGCATCAGATGATATGTGTTGCCCAGTACGATCTCGGCGCCGGTAGAGCGCACGGCATCCGCCGTCATCGCCTTCACCGTGCCGGCCGTGCCGACGGGCATGAAGGCGGGCGTTTCGATCGTCCCATGCGCGGTATGGATGCGACCGCGCCGCGCCCGCCCGTCGCTCGCCATAAGTTCGTATTTGAACTCGCCCGTCATCCCACCCTCTTTAGCAGCGAGCCGTCGCCGTAGGAATAGAAGCGGTAGCCGGTCTCGATCGCATGCGCATAGGCCGCCTTCATCCGCTCCATGCCGGCGAAGGCGCAGACCAGCATGAAGAGCGTCGATTTCGGCAGGTGGAAATTGGTCATCAGCAGGTCGACGATGCGGAAGCGATAACCCGGCGTGATGAAAATATCGGTGTCGCCGGCGAAGGGATGCAGCACCCCGTCGTCCGCCGCCGCGCTCTCCAGCAGCCGCAGCACCGTGGTGCCGACCGCCACCACCCGCCCGCCGGCGGCACGGGCCTCGTTGACGACGCGCGCGGTCTCTTCCGTGACCTCGCCATACTCGGCATGCATTTTATGGTCGGCGAGATCG
>DAOVHN010000029.1 GCA_030671915.1 Pseudomonadota bacterium | reverse complement strand
TGTGATCCGGGAAGGCCTGGGCGATGGTTCGACGCGCGGCGTCGTCGCGCCGGTCCTCGAAGCTGGGCATCACGATGCCACCACTGGCGATATAAAAATTGATGTAGGAACTTGCGAGCCGCTCGCCATCCTCTTCCATGCGCGCCGGCTGGTCGATGGTGACCACCTCCAGCGCACGGCCCCTGGCATCCGTGCTGGCGCGCAGGGTTTCCGCATTGGCCCGCAGGATTTCATAGTTCGGGTCGCCCTCGTCCGGACAGGAGGCCGCCAGCACCACGCCCGGCCGCGCGAAGCAGGCGACATTATCCACATGGCCGTCGGTTTCGTCGTAATGGAAGCCGGCGGGCAGCCAGATTACCTTTTCCGCGCCCAGCCAATCGCACAGCGCCCTTTCGGTCTCCGCCTTGTCCAGGCCCGGATTGCGGTTCGGATTCAGCAGCACGGTTTCGGTGGTCAGCACCGTGCCCTCGCCGTCATGGTGAATGGCCCCGCCTTCCAGCACGAAGGGGGCGTCGAAGCGGCGAATGTCGAGATGGTCGAGCAGGGCTTCGGCCAGACGCGCGTCCTTGTTGTAATAATCGTACTTGTGACCCCAGGCATTGAAATGCCAGTCGCTGCCGGCGATACCACCCTTGCCGTCCAGAAGGAATGTGGGGCCGATATCGCGCATCCAGGAATCGTCCAGTTCCATCGGCAGTACATCGACGCCGCGCCCGCAATTCATGGAGGCCGCGGCCACGTCCCCAGGATTGGCGACCATGGTTACGGGCTCGAACTCGGCAATGGCCTGGGCGACCGTCGCATAGGCGTCACGCGCATCGTCCAGCCGGTCGCCCCACAATTCCTGGCGGCAAGGCCAGGCCATCCAGCAGCGTTCGTGCGGATGCCATTCGGCGGGCATGGAGAAACCTTCGGCGGCGGGCGTGGTCATGGGCATTCCCGGAATCGTTGATAAGGAGCATTCGACTTTAATCGGAGGCCCGCCGCATTGACAAGTGGCAAGCCGCGACTGCCCGTTATTCGGCCAGCACCAGCGTGTTGCCAGGGGCCCATGATATCCACAGATTGTCGCCGATGACGACGGACGATTCGACGCGGCGCGCGTCGTTCTGGACCGTGCTGGTGAATTGCACGCCGGTGTCTGTGTCCAGCAGGATATGGCTTTCGTTGCCATAATAGGCGACGTCGCAGACCTTGCCCTTGAGCGCGACTACATCCCCGCCCGGTTTGTCCGCCGACAGGATGGTCTTTTCCGGGCGCACCGCGATGCCGATATCGCCGGCGGCCGCGCCGTCATGAGGCACCACGATGCGGCCCATGCCATTAACCTCGACGACCAGCTCGCCACCGGACTGGCCCGCGACCTTCGCCTCCAGCATATTCACCTTGCCGATGAAATCGGCGACAAAACGGCCGTTGGGATGCTCGTATAGCTCGCCGGGCGGGGCGATCTGCCTGACCACGCCCCGATCCATGACGGCGGCGCGGTCGGCCATCGACAGCGCCTCGTCCTGATCGTGGGTGACGATGATGAAGGTGATGCCGACGGAATGTTGCAGGCGCACGAGCTCCAGCCGCATCGCCTCGCGCAGTTTAGCGTCCAGCGCGCTCAGCGGTTCATCCAGCAGCAGCACTTTCGGTTTCTTGACCAACGCGCGGGCCAGCGCCACGCGCTGCCGCTGGCCGCCGGAAAGCTGGTCGGGCTTGCGCCTGCCGTAGTCCTCGAGGTGAACCAGCGACAGCGCCTCGTTGACCTGGCCGGTGATTTCGTTTTTCGGCACGCCGGTGACCTTCAGCCCGTAGGCGACGTTATCGAACACGGTCATATGCGGGAACACGGCGTAGGACTGGAACACCATGTTCACCGGGCGCTTGTTGGGCGACACCCCGAACATCGGCTGGCCGTCGATCTCGATCTCGCCCTCGCTGGTGGTTTCGAACCCGGCCAGCATACGCAGCAGCGTGGTCTTGCCGCAGCCCGACGGCCCCAGCAGCGCGAAAAATTCGCCGGGCCGGATATCGATGCTGACGTTATCGACCGCGACCACCGAACCGAAGCGCTTGGTGACGTTGCGGATGCTGATGATCGGTTTTGCGTCGGTCATTCTTTATGGCCTTTGGTCCAGCGCGACTGCATGATCATGGCGACCAGCGTCAGCGACAATGTGATTGCGATGAGTATGGTGGAGGCCGCGTTTACCTCAGGCGTTACGCTGAAGCGCAGCATCGAATAGATCTTCACCGGGAAGGTATTGTCGCCGACGCCGGCAGTGAAGAAGGTGATGACGAAATCGTCCAGCGACAGCACGAAGGCCATCAGCGCGCCGGCGACCAGTCCCGGAATCATATAGGGGAAAGTGACGTACCAGAAGGTCTGCCACTCGCTGGCGCCGAGATCGCGGCTGGCCTCTTCCAGCGACTTGTCGAAGCCGGCCATGCGGGCGCGGACCACCACGGCGACGAACGGAATGGTGAAGGCGATATGGCTGACGATGACCGTGGAAAGGCTAAGCTCGATGCCGATGGCCCAGAAGAAGGTCACCATCGCCACCGCCATGCAGATTTCCGGAATGACGATGGGCAGATGGGCAATGCCTTCGTAGGTCCCCTTCCAGGGGAACCAGTAGCGGTAAAGCGCCAGCCCCAGCATGGCGCCCAGCGCGGTGGAGACCACCGTCGACACGGCCGCGACATGCATCGAATTGAAGAAGGCCTCGTGCAGGCTCTGATTGTTCAGGGCCTTCTCGTACCATTTCAGCGAAAAGCCCTTCCAGATGAAGCCGCGCTTGTAGGAATTGAAGCTGAAGGCGACCAGGGTGACGAGCGGGAAATAGAGGAACAGGAAGCAAGCCAACAGGGTCAGCCACATCCAGGGCCGCTTGAGATATTCCAGCGGGTTTACGCCGCGCCGGCGGCGCCGGCGGCTGGCGACCACATCCGTCATGTTTCCGCCCTCGCCCGTTCCAGGTAACGCGCCCTAAACGCGTTGGCCGCGAAGAATATGAATACCGGGTACATCACCACGAAAGACAACGCGGCGCCGAACGGCCAGTCGCGCGCCTTGATGAACTCCTGGGCGATCAGATTGCCGATCATCAGGCTGTCGGTGCCGCCCAGCCGGTCGGGGATCAGGAAGTTGCCCATCGACAGGATGAAGACCAGCATGCAGCCCGTAACGATGCCCGGCATGGCCAGCGGCGCCAGCACCGAAAAGAAGGTCCGCCATTGCCCGGCGCCGAGGTCGAGGCTGGCCTCGAGATAGGACCGGTCAAGCTTTTCCAGCGTGGCGTAAAGCGGCAGGATCAGGAAAGGCAGATGCACATAAACCAGCCCGACGATCACCGTGTAATTGTTGTACAGCAGTCCCAGCGGCGTGAACCGGCCCAGCAGGTCGGGCTGCCCGGCCAGAGTGAAGAGCCAGTCAAGCTGGCCGTGCATCCAGCCGAGCCCGGTATTGACGATACCCCGCGCACCCAGCACAACGATCCAGGCGAAAGTGCGGATCAGCATGTTGGTGAAGAAGGGCAGCACCACGACCAGCAATAGCGGGTTCTTCCAGCGATCCGGCGCGAAGGCGATACCCAGGGCGACGGGGAAGCCGATGATCAGGCACAGGAAAGTGCTCAGCCCGCCGATCCAGATCGATTTCCACAGTATTTTCAGATGGATCGGTTCGATGGCGCGCAGGTAATTGTCGAAACTGAAGGCCAGATAGGTCTGGCCCAGGGGACCGCGCTCGCCGAAACTGTAGACCCAGATCACGATCACCGGGATGGTGAAGAACACCAAAAGCCAGAAGGTGGCCGGCCCCATGAAGACGGCGAAAACCCGCTTATTTTTGCGCCAGTCTTCCATAGTCTTTCGCCAGTTCTCCCAGTCAGGCCGCGCGGCCGGTCAGATCGCCGGCGCATTCGGTGAAGATGGCGGTATGCCGATCGACATCGGCCACCGTCGTCTCCGGCGAGATCAATAGCATATTGTGGAACGGCGTCACCAGAATCCCGCGGTTGAGGAAATACAGATGGATCAGGCGGTCGAGCTTGTGGTCCACCCCGTCCAGGGCCTCGGTCCCGTTGCGGGGTGGGGTGGGCTGGAAACGGTATTCGATTCGCGCGCCGATCTGGGTCACGTACCAGGGCAGGCCTTGATCCGCGACCGCGCCACGCACGCCATCGGCCAGCCGCTCGGCCAGTGGGATCATGCGGGCATAGTTTTCCGCGGTCATGACCTCTTCCAGATTGACCCGCATCGCATGCAGCGCCAGCGCATTGGCGGTCAGCGTGCCGCCGATGCCGGCAACGGCGCAATGGGGCAAAGCGGTGCGTTCGCGGACCTTCTCTCCCACTTCGCGCGACATGCCGTAGACCGCCACGGGAACGCCGCCGGCCAGCGGCTTGCCCATGGTCAGCATGTCGGGCTCCAGCCCGTGCGCGGCGGTATAGCCGCCGGGGCCGGACGAAATCGTGTGGGTCTCGTCGATGATCAGCAGCACGCCGTGGCGCCGGGTAATCTCACGCAGGCCCTGGTGATAGCCGGGATCGGGCAGCACGATACCGGAATGGTTGGTCATCGCGGGTTCGGCCAGCACGCAAGCGACGTCGCCCTCGGCCAGCGCACGTTCCAGCGCCTCTAGATCGTTGAACTCGACGACCCTGGTAGTCTCCCCGGGATCGACCTGCGGGCCGATATTGCCGTCGCGCGACATCACCACGCCGTTACGGACGGTGGCGATGGTCTCGTCCACCGTGCCATGGTAGCAGCCCTCGAAGACGAGGATTTTCGGCCGGCCGGTAAGCTCGCGCGCCAGGCGCAGCACGAAGCGGTTGGCGTCGGTCGCGGTCATCGCCACCTGCCAGAGGGGCAAGCCGAACCGCTCGGCGAGAATTTCGGCGACCCGGATCGAATCCTCGGTCGGCAGCATATAGGTGAAGCCGCGACGCGCCTGTTCGACCAGGGCCGCCGCCACCGGTTCCGGCGAATGGCCGAACATCGAGCCGGTATCGCCGAGGCAGAAATCGAGATATTCGTTGCCGTCGACGTCGGTGATGCGGACGCCGCGGGCCTCTCTCGCGAACACCGGGAAGGCGCCGGCCCATTCCACCATCCATTGCATGGGCACACCGCCCACCAGCGACTGCCGCGCACGCTCATAGAGTTCGCGCGACCGCGGATGGGTATCGACGAATCGTGCCGTCTCGCTTTCGAGCAGCGCGTTCAGCCTGTCGGGGGAAACACCGGTCATAATGTCGGTCAATCGTAAATTGGGCGGGAAGCGGCGAACGCGCCTCCCGCCCGTACTACCTCGTTAATGCCGGCTCAGGACGCCTGAATCGCGGTCCAGGCCTCGTCGTAAAGCCTGGTATGCTCGCCGACGCTGAGGATGGACTCGCAGCGCGAAAGCACGTCGTCGGGGGCGAAGACCGCCGGATTTTCGGTGTATTCCTTCGGCATCCTGGCCTTGGCGTCCTTGTTCGGCGTCGCAAAATAGATCGTGTTGGCGATCTCCACATGCACGTCCACGTCATGGACATAGTTGATGAACTTGTGCGCGTTGTCGGGATGCGGCGCGCCCTTGGGGATGCACAGACTGTCGGACCAGACATTCGAGCCTTCCTTGGGAACGACGTAATTGTAGCCTTCCTCTTCCTGCATGACGGCCGCGATATCGCCGCTCCACTCCATGGTGATGTCGACTTCGCCGGCAACCAGCAAGTCCTGGCCGTTGTCGGCGGCGAAGGTCTTGATATGCGGCTTCACCGCGATCAGCAGGTCGCGCGCCTTGGCTATTTCCTTCGCGTCGATGCTGTTCATCGGGTAGCCCATATATTTCAGCGCCGCGCCGATGACCGCGCGCGAATCGCTCAAGAGCGCGATACGGCCGGAATATTTCTTGGCGCGTTCCGGCTCCAACACGTCGGCCCAACTGTCGGGCACGCTGTCCACCGCGGATTCTTTGTAGCCGAAGCCCATGGTGCCCCACATGTAGGGGATGGAATGCTTCATGCCCGGGTCGAAGGCCGGGTTGGTGAAGGCCGGATCCAGATGCTTCATGTTCGGGATTTTCGAATGATCGAGCGGCACCACCATGCCCAGCGAGATCATGTCCTCGACCATGTAGTCGGTCGGCACGATGATGTCGTAGCCGGGATTGCCTTCCTTCAGCTTGGCGAACATTTCCTCGTTGTCGCCATAGAGGTCGTACTGGACGGCTATGCCGGTGCTCTTGGTGAAGGTATCCAGCGTGGTCTCGCCGATATAGGTGTCCCAGTTATAGACGTTAAGCTGCTTTTCCTCGGCCGACCAGGCGCGGTTGGCGCCGCCGACGAAGGTAATGCCGACTGAGGCCACCGAGCCCTGCATGAAGGCGCGGCGTGAAACCTGTGAAATAAGCGACCTTCCGAATTTTCTCATCTCTTGATGCTCCCTGTTGGAATTCTTGACCGAAGCAGGACAACGGCCCCCCGGACCGCCGGATTGTTCCGCTGCTGTAATTGAGACCAAATTCTCCGTCCCTGTCAATGCGGGTGCATACAATGGTACCCAAATCTTCCCGCGCCGCCCTTTTCCGGATCACTCTTCGGAACGGGACAGGACTCGCACACCGTCGGAAATCCGGTCGCCAGGATGCAGGATAACGGTCGCTCCCTCGGCCAGCCCATCCAGAACCTCGGCTTCCCGGCCATTGCCATGATCGATCTCGATATGGCGCAGCTTCGCCACCCCATCCTCGGCGACGAACACGGCCCAGGAATCCCCATCGCGGAACAGCGCGCCCAGCGGCAGCTTCAGCACGTCCTCGCCGCGCCAGTCGAGGATATGGGCATCCACGCGGTAGCCATGGCCCAGCCCCTGCCATTTTTCCTGCGGGTCGGTGAAATCGACGATGACATTGACCCGCTGCTCCTCGATTCCCAGCGCGGAGACTTTCGTGAAGGCATAGGGTTCCACCCGACGCACGCGGCCGGCCAGCGAAACCCCGCCCCAATCCTCGATCGTTACCTCGGCGCCTTCCCTGATCCGGACCGCATCGCCGGACAGCAGGTCCACCACGATTTCCAGGTCATGGGGATCGCCAAGCTCCACCAGCCACGCGCCGGCGGCAACCACACCCTCGCTTTCATGGATTACGCGCAGGATTCTGCCGTCCACCGGCGAATAGACCTCGACACAGCAGGCTTGGCGGTCGCCCTCCCCGCCTTCCTCACCCGGCTGGATCAAGGCGGCGCGCGCAGTCTCCAACTCGAAGCGGCGCATCTCGATGGATGCCTTGGCCGTGGAAAGCGCCGCATTGCGGGTTCGCAATTCCAGCTTCGCCCGATCGAGATCGCGCTGTGAGACATTGCCACGCTTGGCCAGTTGCTCCGCGCGGTTCAGCTCCGCCCGCGCAAAATCCAACTCGGCCAGGGCCCGGGCCTGCTCGGCCTCGGCCAGCGCGAAGGCTGCCTCCGCCGCCTTTATCGCCGCTTCGGCCTGGGCCTGCGCGCGCCGGTCCAGGAAGGTGGGATCGCCAGGCTGAATCGTGGCGAGCAGGGTTTCGTTGGCCACCACCGCGTCCCCGACATGACGCTCGATACGCAGGACCCGGCCGGGCACCGGCGCGGATACGACATAGACCTCGCGCACCCGGGTCTGGCCGTCGCCATCGATGGTAACCGTCAGTTCTCCGCGTTCGATAGCGGCAAGATCGACGGGCACCGGCTGCGGGCGGAAGGCATAGACCAGGGCCGCCACAAGGATAGCCCCCAGAAGCGCGTACCAGACAATTCGCCGTAATTGCATGGTCATGTCCCCCTATTCCCGGGTTTTCAGAACCGCGACGAGGTCAAGACGATCGATACGCCGCCGCACGACCAGTCCTGTGAGAAGCGCCGCAGACAATACGACCGCGGCGGCGAAACCGTAAGTGCCGCGTTCGATCGCCAACGGGATGCGGAACAGTTCGGTCTCGAACCCTGCCGCCATCGACCATGACAGGCCGTAACCGATCACAAACCCGGGTATCAGCGCCGCCACGGTGAGCAGCGCGAATTCCCCCAGCAGGATCCACGAAACCTCGGCCCGCGTGAAACCCAGCACGCGCAAGCTGGCGAGTTCACGGCCCCGTTCGGAGAGGGATATCCGCGCGCTGTTGTAGACGACGCCGAAGGCGATCATGCCGGCAAACAGGATATTGAAGGTCGTCATGAGCAACATGCTCTCCGCCAGGGTTTCCCGGAAGCTCTCCACCGCCGCCTTCTCGACGGTGACCCCAGCCACCGCCGGAGCGTCCTTAAGCTCCCGATACAGTTCCGCTTCGCGCAGCGGATCGGTCTGAAGGTAGGCGAGCGAAACCATCGGCTGGTCGCCCATGAACAGGTTGAGCGCCGCCAGATCCATATAGGCGGAGGTTCCCAGATATTCCTCCACGATGGCGGTGACCGGGATTTCGGCGGTGGGGCGACGCCCTTCCATCGCCTCGACGGTCAGCCTGTCCCCGCGCCCGACGCCCAGCACCTCGGCCAGCTTCGCGGACAAAACGAGCCCCTCAGGGGGCATCGAGACGGCGCGCAGATCCCGATCCAGCAGGCGGCCAAGATCGCTACCCGGCGCCATGCCGATCAGCGCGGTGCGGCGGGAAATATGGCGATTGCGCATTCGCACCGGCACCGCGCGAACCGGCTCGGCGCGCAGAACGCCGGCCATGCCCTCGAATTCGCGAACAATGCCGGCCGGTTTGGCCTCGACAAGCGCGACCGTTACGTCCTGCCGATTAATGCGATTGAACTGGACGTCGATGATCATCTCGATCGAATCGAGCATGAACATGGAACTGATAAGGATCGCCACGGCCATGGCGATACCCAGGACCGTCAGGCCCGACCGCAGCGGCCGTCGCATGATATGCCGCAGGACCATGCGCGTCGCCTGGCCGAAACGCAGGGTCAGGCCCAGGCGTTCCGGTAGAGTCCGGCGATAGACCGGCGGCGCCGCCGGCTGCATGGCCACGGCCGGCGGTAACTTCGCAGCGCGGCGCACCGCGCCCAGCGTGCCGGCCAGTGCTACCACGACACTGATAAGCGCCGCCACCAGGAACGTGCCGAAATCGATCCGGTAATACAGGAAGGGGAAGCGGAAAAAATCCGTATAGAGTTCGGTCAGGCCGCGCCCCAGCCAAGCCCCGCCGACAAACCCCAGGAATATGCCGATCCCGACAATGGCCAGCACGAATTTAGTGTAATGCCAGCCGACGGCCAGGCCCGAATAACCGAACGCCTTCAGCAGGCCAATCTGCTCGCGTTCGGTGGCGATCAGCCGCGAGATGACGATATGCAGCAGGAAGGCGGCGACAGCCAGGAAGATGGCGGGCGCCACCCGCGCCATGGACTCCAGTTGCACCATTTCGTTCGAGATATACCAGTGCGAGATCTGGTCCTTGCGGCCGTAGGCGCCGACGCTGCCATAGGGCTCGAGGATGCGGTCGAGCGCCGCGATGATTGCCGGTTCGGACGCGCCGCGCATCATGGTGAGCGAGACCGAATTGAACGAATCTTCGAGGTCGTAGGCCGCCGCAAGCGTTTCACGCCCCACCCACATGACCCCGAAACGGCGGTCGTCCGGCATGATCGCGCCGGGGCCAAGCGAGTAGATATATTCCGGCGACAGCGCCACACCGACCACATCCAGCCGCCGCTTGCGGCCATTGATGACGGCATGAAGAAAGTCGCCGGGGCGAAGCCCGTGCGCCACGGCAAAGGCCTCGTTGAGGACGACCTCGCCGAGATGCCCGGGCCGGACGCTACGTCCCATGCGCAGATGCAGGCCGTTCAGTTCCGGCGGATGGCGCTCGGGCACCGAGTTCAGCAGCCCGCGGGCGGGCTCGGCCATGCCGGCGACATCGAGCGTGACCATGGCGACAATGCGCGTCTCGACCCTGGCGACGCCGGGGATGGAGGCAATCTCGCGGCCCAGCCTTTCCGGCGCCCGTTTGACCGCGGCGAAAATATCGGCGAAACGATAGCGTTCGTAATAGGCGGCCCTTGTTTCGTCCAGGGATCGTATCGTACCCAGCGACATCACATACATCGCGACACCGCAGCCGATGACCAGCGCGATCGCCAGCGCCTGCAGCCAGATATGGCGCAGATCGCGTATCAGCTTACGGTCCAGCGCGCCCATTGCTATTACCACTCCAGTTCGCACGCCGGCCGGCGGCTTTCGTTTACGCGCACCTCAACGACGGCGCCGTCGGCGAAACGGATGATACGGTGGGCCATCTCCGCCATCCCGGCATTGTGGGTAATCAGGGCGGTTGTGGTGCCGAGCTCGCGGTTCACCGCCTCCAGCGCCTCCAGCACCACCACGCCGGTCTTGCTGTCCAGCGCGCCGGTCGGTTCGTCGCACAGCAGTACGTCCGGCTGCTTGGCGATGGCGCGGGCGATGGCGACGCGCTGCTGTTCGCCGCCGGAAAGCTGGGCCGGAAAATGGTCCATGCGCTCGGCCAGCCCGACCAGGTCCAGCGCATCTTCCGCCTTCATCGGAGCAGTGGCGATCTCGGTCACCAGCGACACGTTCTCGCGCGCCGTCAAACTGGGGATCAGATTATAGAACTGGAAGACGAAGCCAACATGGTCGCGGCGATAGGCGGTGAGTTCGGCCTCGCCATAGGCTGTGAGTTCGTGGTCGCGAAACCAGACCGCACCCGATGTCGGATGATCCAGCCCACCGATGATGTTCAGGAAGGTCGATTTGCCGCTGCCCGAAGGGCCCAGCAGCGCCGCCATCTCGCCCTCATAGAGATCGAGATCGACGCCCTGCAGGGCATGCACCTCGACCTCGCCGGTGCGGTAGATTTTGGTCAGCCCGCGCACCCGGAAGGCGACAGTGGCATGATCGGCGGGTGAACTGGCAATGCTGTCGGCATCACTCATGGCGGGGCCCATTGTTGCGCAACTGGCACCCGCTGTATAGCGCCGTGGCAGGGCAACGGCGTTGCGGCAGGTCAATCCGGCGGCTTATTCTAGGGCATGGCGCAGCGCGGACGCATATGGGTCGGAACTTCCGGCTGGCAGTACGATCACTGGACCGGGCCGGTCTATGACCGGGGTCTGGATACCCGCGCCCGGCTTTCCCG
>DAOVHN010000519.1 GCA_030671915.1 Pseudomonadota bacterium | reverse complement strand
CCAGTCCGGCGGCGGCGGCAAGGCGCCGGAAGTCGAGGACGCGGTGCAATGCCCCGTCTGCGGCGCCTACGGCGTGGCCAGACCCGCCAGCCCCTGCGAGCGGCCCGTCTGCCCGTACTGAGGCGGCTGGCCGAAGGGGCAATCTCCGCCCCCTCTGTGTCTCTGTGCCTCCGTGGTCATTTTTCTACCTGTGCATCCATGGAATGCCCGTCATCCGGCGTTGACCGGCCCGCGCGGCCCCGTTATGTTGCGCCGCACATAAGGGGTTGAGCCTCGCAATACCGGGTTCGGGAATGGCATCCGACAACAGTTTTCAGTCGCTGATCCTCAAGCTTCACGACTATTGGTCCGAGCGGGGATGCGTGATTCTGCAGCCCTACGACATGGAAGTCGGGGCCGGCACCTTTCATCCCGCCACCACGCTGCGCGCGCTGGGGCCGGAGGAATGGAAGGCGGCCTATGTTCAGCCCTCGCGCCGGCCGACCGACGGGCGCTATGGCGAAAACCCCAACCGGCTGCAGCATTACTACCAGTACCAGGTGATCCTGAAACCCTCGCCGGCCGACAGCCAGGACCTCTATCTCGATTCGCTGAGGCATCTGGGCATCGACCCGATGGCCCACGACATCCGCTTCGTCGAGGACGACTGGGAAAGCCCGACGCTGGGCGCCTGGGGCCTGGGCTGGGAAGTCTGGCTCGACGGCATGGAAGTGACCCAGTTCACCTATTTCCAGCAGGTCGGGGGCATCGAATGCGCACCGGTGTCGTGCGAGCTGACCTACGGGCTGGAGCGCCTGGCCATGTATGTGCAGGGTGTCGAGAACGTCTACGACCTGGATTTCAACGGCCAGGGCGTGAAGTACGGCGACGTCTTCCTGCAGGCCGAGCGCGAATTTTCGGCCCACAATTTCGAGCATGCCAACACCGATATCCTGACGCGCCATTTCCGGGACGCCGAGACCGAATGCCAGTCGCTGATCGAAGCCAAGCTGGCGCTGCCGGCCTACGACCAGTGCCTGAAGGCGAGCCACCTGTTCAACCTGCTGGATGCGCGCGGCGTGATCTCGGTCACCGAGCGCCAGGCCTATATCGGCCGGGTGCGTAACCTGGCCAAGGCCTGCTGCGAAGGCTGGTTACGGTCGCGGGGGCAACTGTAAGCCATGGCCAAGCTTCTGCTGGAACTGTTCTCCGAGGAAATCCCGGCGCGCATGCAGGCGCGAGGGGCCGACGAGTTGAAACGGCTGGTTTGCGACAGTCTGACCGGGGCGGGACTGAGTTTCACCCACGCCGACGCCTATGCGACGCCGCGACGCCTGGCCTTGCATATCGCCGGCATTCCCGCGCGCCAGCCCGACATAAAAGAGGAACGCAAGGGCCCGAAGGTGGGCGCACCGGATAAGGCCATAGAGGGTTTCCTCCGCGGCGCCGGGGTCGATTCGCTGGACAGTTGCGAAAAGCGCGAGACGCCGAAGGGCGAGGTCTGGTTCGCGGTCATCGAGAAAAAGGGCCGTGACACGAAGGACGTGCTTCCCGAACTGCTGACCGCCGCGATCCACAAGCTGGTCTGGCCGAAATCCATGCGCTGGGCGAGCAATACCAGCCGCTGGGTGCGCCCGCTGCATTCCATCCTGGCCGTGTTCAACGGGGCGGCGCTTGACGGCGAACTGGATCTGGGCGGCGAGACCATCGCGTTTGGATACCGCACCTGGGGCCATCGCTTCCTGTCGCCGGACTATATCTCCGCCAACAGTTTCAAGGATTACGCCGCCGGGTTGAAGCACGGCCATGTGATCCTGGACGCGGCCGAGCGCCGCCGCATGATCGCCGAACAGCTCGACAAGCTGGCCAACGCGGAAGATCTGGACCTGAAGGAAGACCCGGGCCTGCTGGACGAGGTCACGGGACTGGTGGAATGGCCGGTGGTGCTGATCGGCGGCATCGACGAGGAATTCATGGACCTGCCGCCGGAGGTTCTGACCACCGCGATGCGCAGCCACCAGAAATATTTTACCCTGCTGAGGGAAGACGGTTCGATGGCGCCGCGCTTCGCGCTGGTCTCCAACATGGAAACGGCGGACGGCGGCGCGCAAATCGTCGCCGGCAACGAGCGCGTGCTGCGCGCCCGCCTGTCGGACGCCCGCTTCTTCTGGGACCAGGACCGCAAGGAAACCCTGTCGAGCCACACCACGCAACTGGCCGACATTACCTTCCATGCAAAGCTGGGAACGCTGGACGCCAAGGTGGACCGCGTCCAGGCGCTGGCGGTGGAAATCGCGAAACATATCGACGGGGCCGACCGCGACCGGGTGCGCGCGGCGGCGCGCCTCGCCAAGGCCGATCTGGTCACCGGCATGGTCGGTGAGTTCCCCGAACTGCAGGGCCTGATGGGCCATTACTATGCGCTGGCGGACGGCGAGCACGAAGAGGTCGCCGACGCCATCCGCGATCATTATTCGCCGCAAGGCCCGAACGACGCCTGCCCGTCGGCGCCGGTATCGGTCGCCGTGGCGCTGGCCGACAAGATCGACACGCTGGTCGGCTTCTGGGCGATTGACGAAAAACCGACGGGATCGAAGGACCCTTACGCGCTACGCCGCGCCGCGCTGGGCGTGATCCGGCTGGTT
>DAOVHN010000227.1 GCA_030671915.1 Pseudomonadota bacterium | reverse complement strand
TCGGATCGCTTGTCGGCCAGCAATGGGGTCACTGCGCGGATCAGGATGCCGGCGGCGCATACGCCGATGATTGCGGTGCCCTCGGCGAACAACCCGCGCAGGTGGGCCATCGTATCGGCGAACGGCAAATCGGCCCCGTCGGCGCGCCCGGCCAGCCCATGCACCACCGCGCCGTCGAGCGAGGGCTGCAGGCGGCGGGCCAGATCCAGCCCGCGCTGGCTCAAGGCCACGATCGCGATCTTCATCGCCAGGCCTCGCCGCGCCGATGGACCAGCACCAGCGAGAAATAGGGTGCCTTGCCTTGTGCGGCCTCGGCGAAGGGCAGGACGATCTGGTTCTCCATCGTCGCATATTCGATGTAGCGGGCGGATTCCGAGAGGCCAAGCCGGTCGAGCACGCGGCGCAGCTTGGCGATATGCCGGCCCACCTTGATGATGACCGCGGCGTCCGCATTGGCGAGCCGGCGTTCCAGATCCTCCTCCGCCAGCGGCGCTGGGATCACCGACAGCACGTCGTTCCGGGCCGCCAGCGGCGCGCCCAATGCCGCCGCACCCGCGGTCAGCGACGAAATACCGGGGATGACCCGGACCGGGAAACGGTCCGCCATCCGCCCGAAGAGATACATGAACGAGCCATAGACGAAGGGATCGCCCTCGCAGAGCACGGCCACGTCACGCCCGGCGGAAAGATGCTCGCCCAGATCCACCGCCGCCTGGTCATAGACGCCCTCGACCGGGAATCGATCTGTGCTGATCGGCATGCGTATCGGGATTTCAATTCGCCCCTCAGGCAAATGCGGCGCCGCGATCCGATGCGCCATGCTCTCGCCCTCCAGCGGTGCCGGCCAGGCGATGACCGGCACGGACTGCAGGATTCGATATGCTTTCAGTGTGATGAGCTCGGGATCGCCGGGTCCGACGCCAACACCGTAGAGGGTCCCAAGATAGCCGTCAGCCATCAGCCCGCCGCTTTCTGTTCTCTTGATAAGAGGCGCAGGCTCGCAAATAGCAGATCTGGGGCCATAGATAGTATTTTACCGCAGAGGGCCGCAGAGGGCCGCGGAGGTTCGCAGAGAAGAGTTTAAAATTCATATCTAATCGTTCAGGCCGTTTACCAGTCGCACGATGCCGTCGCGCATCCGGAGCGTATTGAAGTTAAGCAGATATCCCAGCTTGAAATTCCCGAGTTTCAGGTATGTCAAAAGTTGGGCGCGATGCAGATTGTTTAATTTCTCCACCGCTTTGATTTCAACGACGGTTTTTTCATCAAGAAGGATGTCCAGGCGATAGCCACTATCGATTTGTACGCCGTCATAATGGACAGGCAGCGTTACCTGACGCCGGAATGGGATGTCTCTTTTTCCTAGTTCATGGCACAGGCAACCTTCGTAGGCACTTTCGAGAAGGCCAGGCCCCAGTCCTGAATGGACGGATATTGCACATCCAATGAGTGCTTCGCCTATTTCATTTTCAGTCATCTTTTCTTCTCTGCGTACCTCCGCGGCCCTCTGCGCCCTCTGCGGTAAAATCTTCTTATCCTTTTCGGCTAACAGCTACTTTACCGCCTGCCACTGCGTGACGGTCATCAGTGGCTTCCAGCCTTGCAGGCGGCCAACCGGCGACAACCTCGAAACGGCCAAACGCACCATGTCTCCGCCATGTTCGCGATGAAGCCTGGCCAAGGTTGATTCGCCCTCGATCGTCACGGTGTTGGCCACCAGCCTCCCGCCGGGCTTCAATGCGCTCCAGCA
This sequence comes from Pseudomonadota bacterium, assembly GCA_030671915.1. GTDB lineage: Bacteria > Pseudomonadota > Alphaproteobacteria > UBA8366 > JADFVY01 > JADFVY01. The sequence continues at coordinate 3,285 of DAOVHN010000227.1, read as the reverse complement.
AGCCTCGAACAGACCATCCGTCCCAATTCCGCCGCCGACGAAAACCGCGTCGGGCGCGTCCAGCCCTTCCAGTGCCGCCGGGGCTTCGCCGCTTATCAGCGCCAGTTCCGGCACGCCCAGCAGGGCGGCGTTGCGGGCCGCCATGGCCATGCGATCGGGGTTGTTTTCGATGCCGATGGCGCGGCCGCCGGCGCGCATCCATTCGATGGCGACCGAGCCGCAACCCGCGCCCACGTCCCACAGCAATTGGCCGGGCAGGGGGGCAAGGGCGGCCAGCGTTGCGGCGCGAACCTCGCGCTTGGTCATCTTGCCGTCATGTTCGAAGGCGTCGTCGGGCAGGCCCGCGACACGCGAAAACACCCTTGCATCCGGCGCGGCGACGCATTCGACGGCGAGCGTGTTCAGGTCGGCGACCGGCCCGTCGCCCCAATCCTTCGCCAGCGCCTCATAGCGGGCCTCGTGCGGGCCACCCATATGTTCCAGGGCAACCACCCGGCTGTCGCCATAGCCGCGCGCGGTCAGCATCCCGGCAATTTGCGCCGGCGTGTCCCCGTCATTCGCCAGGATCAGCAGTCGCGCGCCGGGATATAGATGCAGATACAGCACTTCCGCCGCCCGCCCATGCACCGTCAGGCAGGCGACATCCTGCAGTGGCCAGCGCATCCGGGCCGCCGCCAGCGAGAAGGCGCCGGGCGCCGGGATCACGGCGGCGATGGTGTCCTTCATACGGCGTGAAAGAACGGCGCCGGCCCCGTAATACATCGGATCGCCGGTGGTCAGCACGGTGACACGCCTGCCCGCGTGCGCCTCGATCGCGGCGAAGGAGTCGTCGAACGGCTTGCCCCAGCCTACGCGCTCGGCCGGGTGATCGGCCGGGATCATGGCCAGATGCCGCGCGCCGCCGACCAGCACTTCCGCGCTATCCACCAGCGCGCGGGCAGCGGGCGACAGCCCGTCCAGCCCGTCCTCGCCGATGCCGACAATGTTCAGCCAGCCGCTCATTCGTTGCCCCCGGCCAGCGCGTTCACCGCCGCGGCGGCGATGGCGCTGCCGCCGGCGCGGCCCAGCAGGGTGACATAGGGGATGCCGCCGGCGTCCTGGACCAGCGCCTCCTTCGATTCCGCCGCGCCGACGAAGCCGACGGGGAAACCAAGGATCAGCGCCGGTTTAGGCCAGCCGGCGGCCAGCCCCTCCAGCAGATGGAACAGCGCGGTCGGCGCGTTGCCGATGGCGACCACGGCCCCGCCCAACTCGTCGCGCCACAACTCAACCGCGGCGGCCGAGCGGGTGGTCGCCAGCCGCCTCGCGATATCCGGCACCTCGCCGTCGCCCAGCGTGCAGATCACCTTGTTCGCGCCGGGCAGTTTTTTGCGGATGACCCCGGCCGCTACCATGCGGCTGTCGCACAGGATCGTCGCGCCCAGCTCCAGCGCCTCGCGCCCCGCCCGGCCCGCGCCCGGCGACCAGGACAGGTGCTTCACGACAGCCGGGTCGCCGCAGGCATGGACGATGCGCAGCGCCAGCGGCCGCAGATCCTCGGGAACGCGCGAAAGGTCCGTCTCGCGCCGGATCGCCGCGAATGATTCCGCATAGATCGCGGCCGGGTCGCGTAGGTATTCGTAGCGGCGGGGAGTCACTCGCCGCCCCCTTCTTTCTCTTTCAGCTTTTCCATCGTCACCGGGCCCAGCGGGTGATCGGCGTGGGGGTAGGGGTGATGATGGTGGGCGTGATCGTGACGATGATCGTGGCCATGACCGTGGGAATGCGCCGCATCTGTGCCGATGCCCTCCACATGGTGGTGGTGGCTTTCCTGGGGCAGGCCGACCTCGCTCTCGAAGCCCAGCACCTGTTCGCGGTATTTGCACAGCGCGCAGTTCATCAGGTTCTGCCCGTCGAGGATCTCGTTCACCCGGTCGACGAAACAGTCCAGCACCAGCGGATGATCGTTCAGGTAAGGCGCCTTGATGAACTCGACGTCCGGATGGCGCGCGGCGACGATGTCGGTGTGGTCGTAAATGCGCTTCACCAGCCGGCCGGTGAACAGGAAATAGGGGAAGACGATAATGCGCCGGAATCCCAGCTTCACCGCATGCTCCAGCCCCGGTTCAACCAGCGGGAAAGTGACGCCGGAATAGACGGTCTCGGCCCAGCCGAAGCCCATGCCCTCCCACAGCATGCGGGTCACCTTGGCGACGTTGGAATTGGCGTCCGGATCCGAGGCGCCGCGCCCAACCACCGCCAGCAGGGTCTCGTGCACCGGCACATCGTCGCCGGCCGATTTCAGCGCCTCGGCCACGCGGTCGCCGGCGGCGCGCATCATCTTGATGTCGATGCCCAGCTCGCGCGCGTAATCCACCTGCACGCCCGGATTCTGCGCCGCCCAGGTGTTGAGCACGGAGGGGATATCGTTCTTGGCGTGGCCGGCGGCGAACAGCATGCCGGGCAGGGCGAGAATGCGCGTGCACCCCCGGTCGCGCAGCTTGTCCAGCCCCTCGCGGATCACCGGCGTGGCGAATTCCAGGAACCCGCTTTCCACCGGATATTGCGGCAGACGGTCGCGAACGCCGGCCGCCACGGAGGCGAATTCCGTGACCGCATTGTCGTCGCGGCTGCCATGGCCGCAGACCATGATGCCGATATCGCCGCTCATCGCGCTTGCCCCCTGTAATGCCTCAATGCCTGCTTTTAGCAGTAGCGCGCCGCCGGGTCAGTTCAATATTGCGGCGGCGACGAAAGCTGGCGCGGGGACGGCGCGGGTGGTGCTTCTGCGCGTCCCACCGATCGTAGTGCCGTCATAAGGGCCGTATGAAGGGGGATATGGGTATGGGGGAGATAGGGGGATAAGGAAGAATCGCGGCCTTCGGCCGCAAGAAAATCTTATCTCCATATCCCCCTTATCCCCATATCCCCCTTCCTGCGGTCTCGAAAGCGGCAGGGTTCAGAGGAGAAGCTCCAGCCTCTCTGTGTCTCTGTGCCTCTGTGGTTCATCCTGCTTGCTTCGGCACGGGCGGATGTTGCCTAACGCCGCCGCAACGGCTATAACCGCGCCGCCTTACCGAAAAAACGAAAAAGCGACCCAGACCATGAAGATCAACGGCAATGCCATTCGCCCCGGCAATATTATCGAGCATCAGGGACGACTGTGGCGCGCGGTCAAGATCGCGCATACCCAGCCCGGCAAGGGCGGCGCCTACCTGCAGGCCGAGCTGAAGGATATTCGCGACGGCACCAAACTGAACGAGCGCTTCCGCGCCTCGGAGACGGTGGAGCGCGTGCGGCTGGACC
>DAOVHN010000202.1 GCA_030671915.1 Pseudomonadota bacterium | reverse complement strand
TCAGAAACCCGATGAAGGCGCCGAAGATCAGCCCGGCCGCAATGGTGTAGCCGAAGGAGGTGCGATGGGTGCAGGTCTCGTGGATGGCGCGAGCGATGCGCAACACGGAAAACGGCGGGCGGAGACCCGCCGTCAGGGTTTCCGGCTGGCGAAGCGCGAACCAGACCAGCGAGACCAGCGCCAACGCCAGAAACACGACAAAGATCGCCCGCCAATGCGCGACCAGCAGAATGCCCTGTCCCACGCCCGGCGCCAGCGCCGGCACAAGAATGAATACCGCCATCACCAGCGACATGATGCGGGCCATGGCGCGGCCGGCATACTGGTCGCGCACCAGCGCGATCATCACGATGCGCGGCCCGGCGGCGCCGAGCCCCTGCAGGAACCGCCCAGCCAGCATGATCGGGAAGCTCGTCGCCGTAGCGGACAGCAAGCAGCCAAGGATGAACAGGGCGAATCCGAAATAAATCGGCGGTTTGCGGCCGGTGCTGTCGGAGATCGGGCCATAAATCATCTGGCCGACCGCCAGGCCAAGGAACAGCGCGGAAATCGCCAGTTGGGCGTTGTTATCCCGTTGCACCCCAAGATCGGCGCCGATCTCCTGCAAGGCCGGCAACATCGCGTCGATCGACAGCGCGACCAGCGAAATCATCAGCGCCGTCCGCGCGACGAATTCGCCGATCGGCGGGCCGGTTCTGTCCGGCGCGGTCATGTTCCTGCCCTCCCGATCACGGCTGCCCAATCCAGATGGATTTGATGATAATGGCGACGACCCGGAACCGGCCACCGCCGGTGCATTGCAACGGGGGCAGGACATAGCATATTTGTGCCGGACGGCCAGCCCGCCCGACGCCGACCGGTAAATTGTTGCCGTTAACACGGGTCTGTGTTTCCTTCCGGATCGGGAATTGCATTCGAGTCGGTAAATGCCAGCTAGGAAAACCCCATGTTCCGGGACGGGTCCTCGATGATCCGCCACAAGGCGCCGCCGCTACGGTTATGGCCGCTGTTGTTGCTCGCGCTGGCGCTGGCCATGCCGGGCGCGGCGCTGGCCGACCCTTGCCCGGACGAGCCGGGAACCGAGGAAACCTGCCTCGCCGAATCGCCCTGGTACGACGCGAACCGGCTGACCGTGCATTTCGAGAGCGCGGATGGCGAGGCCGACTGGCTGTTCGAGCTGTCCTCGGGCAGCGAATACCGGATCACGCTGGATGAAAAATTGGGCGGAGAGCCGGTGGCGGGCATCATCATGGTGGTGGGCGGGCAAGTGATGATCTCAAAGGGGCTGGAGCTTGAACTCGGCAGCGAGACCGACAGCCTGGACGCGCCCGCACTGGTGCAGCAACTGACGCTGAAACTGCTGCAGCATGTCTTCCCGCAAGGCCGCGGGCAGGTGCGCGGCGTCGAGAATTTCCGGGTGACCCGTCAGCATCTCTACCTGACGGCCGCCACCAGCCGCGCCTCGGCCGAATTCGCGCCACCCTGGACGGTGACCGGCAATATCGACAGCGGCAATTTCGACTGGGTTGATTTCGAGCTGGATTTCGAGGCGCCGGACGTGGATTACCGGGCGCAATTTTCCGGCCGCTGGGAGGAACTGCCCGACCCGGTAGACTTCCCCGACAGCATGATCATCGAAGACTGGCAGGTCTGGCCCCTCGTCCCGCAACCCGACCCGCCCCCCTTGCACCCCGGCTGGACCGCCCGCGACATGCGCATCGTGACGCTGGGCGATTTGCGGCGGATCATGGGCGGAGGTTAGGTCTCCAGAAACTCCAGGAACCTCGCCGCATCCTCGATCTCGCGGGCCAGGTTCTCGTGGCGCTCTGTGGCTTCCGCGTCCTCGCCCCATTGTTCGGCCTGCCAATTCTCGTCGAGCAGGCTGGCGGCGGTGGCTTGCGGCGCGCCGATATGGTGGGCGGCGACCGCCAGCGCGATGACCAGCGAACCGCAGGTGGCGGTGAGTTGCGAGACGGCGGCGAGGCGGCAGTCGTCCAGCGCCTCGACCGCCGCGCGCAGGGCGTCGAGCGCGGCCCGGTCCTGCGCCACATGGGTTATGCCCCGGGTCGCCGTCAGCCGCGCGCCATGGGTCTCGGCGGCCCAGTCCAGCAGCGGTTGCCAGAGCGCCGCCTGACGCTCCACCAGCGGCGCCGGGGACTCCGCGCGATAGCACAGCAGGTCCGATCCGCCATAGGCGGCGATCTGGCCTACGATGGCGGCGCGTTCCTTGCCGATCCGGTCGATCGCGGTGGCGGCGAGGCGCATCATCGGCATGGTCAATGGGTGGATTTCGTCTTCCTGCGCCGCCCATTCCGCGGCGATCGCTTCCGCCAGGACGGCGGTGGGCGCGGTCAGCGGCGCCCCGCCCGGCGTGCGGATCGGCCGCCCATCGAGCGCAACCCCGTGGCCGCCGCCCTCCATATCGGTTACGGCGGCTTCCTTGTAAAAGCGTTTCGTCACTGCCCGAAAAGTCCCTTGATGCCCTCGGTAATGCCTTCGCCGGCGTCTTTCAGGATATTCCCGGAACCGCCGGAGTCTTTATCGGCCGCCTTTTGCTTGCCGCCCTTGGCACGCTGAACGCAGGGATTGTCATCGCCCGCGCCAAGATCGACGAGCCCGACCACGGCCGCCGGCGGGAACAGCACCAGCCCCAGAACCCCGCCCACCTTGCGGGCCACCGCCAGCTTGTCCAGGCTGTATGCCGGATTGGCCAGCGTGCCCTCGATATTCACCGGCACGGCGGCGCTGATCGTTGTCTTCTTGACGTCGGGATCGATAACCAGGTCCAGAACCTCGCTACCCAGGTTGATCGTGCCGTTACCCAGGAACGCGGCGACTTCGGTATCCAGCACCAGCGGTTCGGCCGTCGCCACGCCCTTCTTCACCGGGAAGCGCACGACCGCGCAGTTGATCGCGGTATATTCGCTGTCGCCGCCGGTGAAGATATTGCTGAGGATTTGCGTCGGCCCGCCGATCAGGGTGTTCAAGGCCGCGCTCTTCATGCGGCCCTTGCCCATCATCAGGCTGGTTTCGCCGTTCAGGCCGGCCATGATCCCGGCGACCGACGACCCGGCGCCCGCGATGTCGATATTGATACTGGCATGGCCTTCCAGCGCGTCGGTAACACCCATTTCCCGCATCAGCCGGCCGAGATCGACCTTGTCGAGGGCGAGTTGCACGGCAAGGCCGGCGGCTTTTTTACGTGCGTCCAGCCGCACCGACCCGTCCATGGCGCCACCGGCAAGTTTCCCCTGCACCGGCTTGACGACAAGGTTACCGCCATTGAGGGCCATGCCCAGCGTCGCATCCTCCAGCCTGGCGCCCGCGAAAACGACGCTCTTTGCCTTGAGTTGCAGTTTGGCGTCGACCGCCTTCAGAGCGTCCAGCGGCAAGGGATCGGCCGAGAATACCTTATCCCGCTTCGCGCCGGCATCCGCGTCACCGCCCGCGCCGCCCAGGGCGGTCAGATCGATGGTTTCGGCGAACAGCGTGGCCGCGACCGCGGGGCGCTTGCCGTCGAGCCTGATCAGGATTTCGCCCCCCAGGTCGCTGCCCGCCATGCCAGCCTTGAGGCCCTTGAAGGTCAGCGCCGACGCAGCGTCGCCGATCAGCTTGCCCGAAAGCGAATAGGCCCCCAGTTTCGGCACCTCCGCGCCCGCCAGCGCAGAGAGATCGCCGAGTTCCGCGCCGGCGATGGCGACGGCCAGGTCGATGCCGCTGGCCGTGGTGGGTTGGGCGACAACGCCCTTGATGAGGATTTTCGCGCCGCCCGCTTCCAGCGTCATATCCACCGGCCAGGGGTTGTCGGGCGACAGCATTGCCGAGGGCGTACCCAGCACGGCGGAGGCCGCCACCGGCGCGTCGTTGTAGCTGCCCCTGAATATCAGGCTGACCGGGTCGTCGAGGCTCTCTCCCTTGAGTGTCAGTCGATCGATGCGCGCCTGGTAGCTGGCCCCCGTCACAGCATCGGTATAGGTCACGACGGAATCCTCTATCGCAACCTCACGCGCGCCGACGGGGATTTCCAGTTTCCCGGTTTCTCCCTCCGATGCCACCGCCTTCGGCCCACCGAAATCGAAATTGGCGCGGCCCTTTTCATCGACCTCCAGCAGGATGTCGGCGCCGACCAGAACCAGCCGGTCGATTTCCAGCCGGCCGAACAGCAGCGGCAACACGGCGATCTGCGCCTCGAAGCGGTCCAGCGTCACCATTTCCGGGCGCGATCCCCAATCAGCGTTGGCGAAGCTGACGCCTTTTACGGCAACTGCGGGATTCAATGATATTTCAACCCCCAGATCGCCGGCGATGACCAGGTCTCGGCCGGTCGCCCTCTTCACCTCGGCGGCGATTTGCGGCTTGTACCGGTTGAAATCCGTGCTCTTCAAAACTGCAACACCGCCGACCGCCACGGCGATCAGCAGTAGCGGCACGACGACGAGCAGTATTTTCAGTATCCTGGCAAACCGCATTTCTTTCTCCCCGAATGCCCCGCGACCTCGTCCTTCGAGACGCGGCTTCGCCGCTCCTCAGGATGAGGGCACAAACGTTAGAGCCTCATCCTGAGGAGGGCCGAAGGCCCGTCTCGAAGGACGAGGTCGCACCACCCTCCCGCCTACTGGAACAGGCCCTTCAGCCCCTCCTTGAGCTTGTCCTCGATCGCCTTTTCCGGTTCCGCCGGCAGGGCGGGCACCGTTTCGGCCGGCGGCGTCGCCGGTTCGGCCGCCGCCTTGGCCGGGGCCGGCGGCGCGCAGGGGCCTTCGATCAGCGGCGCCTCGGACCCGCCCTGGGCGCCGGTCAGCGCACCCGGCAATTCGATCCCCAGCATGCCTGTCAGCTTGCTGGCGGCGGCTTTTTTGTCGATCTCGTAGTCGGGCGCCAGGAAGGTACCGGTGATATGCACCGGCAGGACGGCCTTGTCGATTTTCTTCTTGTTACGCGGGTCAACAATGAGATCCAGCGTCTCGTTGCGCAGATTGATTCTGCCGGTGCCAATGATGCCGCGGGCCTCCGCATCGATATAAAAGGCCTTTGCGGTGGCGATCCCATTCTTGATCGGGAAATCGATGACGGCGCAGGAAACCACTGTGTAACCGGCCTTGCCCTTGTCCAGAACCTGGTTCAGCACCTGGCCGGTGCCGCCCAGCATGTTCTGCAGGAAGCTGGTCTTCATGCGGCCCTGCCCCATCAACACGCCGAAGCGTCCGTTCAGCCCCGCCATGATCTTCGCGACCGACGTACCGCGCCCGGCGATATCGATATTGATATTGGCCTTGCCCTCGATGTCCTCGGTGATCTGCATGTCGGTCAGCAGCGTGTCGAGATTGACCTTGGACAACAGCATTTTGACCGCGAGCCCGGCCGCCTTCTTGCGGCCGTCCAGATTGACCGAACCGTCGATCGCGCCCTCGGCCACGGTTGCCTTCAAGGGTTTGATCGTCAGGTTCCCACCCTTCAGCGACAGGCCGACATGGGCGCCCT
>DAOVHN010000460.1 GCA_030671915.1 Pseudomonadota bacterium | reverse complement strand
CATGTATCGGCCACCGTGTTGCGCGGCGACGGATAGGCCAGGATTTCCGCCTCGGCGGCGTGCACCGCGCGTTCGGCAAACTCATGGTGGCCACCGATATGGTCGAAATGGGCGTGGCTGGCGACCGCCACCAGCGGCCGCTCGCAGACCAGCCGCACATGGTCGCGCAAACTGATCACGCCCATGCCGCTGTCGACCAGCAAATCCCGGTCGCGGCCCCGGACATGCCAGATATTGCAACGAAAGAAAGGCTTGATGTGGGTTTCCCTTATCAGGGTAATCGCGTCATCAAGCCTTTTCGTTTCGTACCAATTGGTGCCGGTCACGGTGCGGCCCGGGGCGCCGAAATCACGCGGCCTTCTCGCGGCTGGCGACCACATTGTCGGCAATCCGCCCGGTCAGTTCGGCCAGATGGTCGAACTTCCATTCATAGGTTCCGACGCCGAAGGTCAGCGAGCGCAATTCGATGATGATGTTGTGCAGCTCCGCCTGCGGCATGTGGGCCGCCACGTCGTCCCAGCCGGACCAGCCCTCCTTGGCGTCGAAGCCCAGAATATGGCCCCGCCGCTTGCTGATCAGGCCCTGCACCTTGGCCGTATAGGCGTTGGGCACATAGATATGGACCTCGCAGATCGGCTCCAGCAGAACCGGATCGCAACCCGGCGTGGCTTCCTTCATGCCGGCGATCGCCGCCAGCTTGAAGGCCATGTCGGAGCTGTCCACCGCGTGATACTGGCCATCGTACAAATGCACCGCGAAATCGACCAGCGGGAAGCCGAGCGGCCCCGTGGCCATGTATTCACGAACGCCCGCCTCGACGGCCGGGAAATACTGGCGGGGCACCGCGCCGCCGGTAATCTTTTCGGTGAATTCGAAGCCGCTGCCGCGCGGCAAGGGCTTGATTTCGATATGCACATCGCCGAATTGGCCATGGCCGCCGCTCTGCTTCTTGTGCCGGGCATGCTGCTTGGCGCTGCGACGGATGGTCTCCTTATAGGGGGTCAGGGGCAGGCGGGTGTCCACTGCCACGTTATAGCGGTTGGCCAGCCTTTCCGCCGCCACCTGGAGATGGATTTCGCCCTGTCCCCACAGGACCATCTCGTTGGTGTCCTGGTTGTGCTCGACGCTGATCGAGGAATCCTCGTCGGTCAGCTTGGCGATCGCCGCCGACAGTTTGACTTCGTCCTCGCGTTTCTTCGGCGTAATGGCGAAGGAATATATCGGCTGCGCCGGTGAAGGCCAGGTCGCCGATTTCACCGAACCGGCGGCGCTCAGCAAATCGCCCGTCGAAACCTCGTCCATGCGGCCCATTGCCACGATGTCGCCGGCGCCGGCGCTGGATATCTTGTTTTGGGTATGGCCCGTCAAGCGGAACAGGCCGCTGATCTTGTGCGGCCCCAGGCTCATGCCGTCCTTGACCGATCCGCTCCAGATCCGGGCCAGCGACGTCTTGCCGGTATGGGGCATGTGATAGGTCTTGAATACCTGAACCTGCGGATCGCCGGACAGGTTGCCCAGGCGCTTGGCCGTTTCCTGGGGTTCCGGGGTTTCATGGCGCAGGGCCTTCATCAGGCGTTGCACGCCGTTCATCTGTTCCGCGGCGCCCAGGAACACCGGCACGATCAGATCGCCGACGAGATCCTTGGACAGATGCGAATAGATATCCTGCTTCTCGGGAACCGTATCTTCCAGCAACTGCTCCAACAGGTTGTCGTCGAAATCGGCCAGGGATTCCAGCAACTCCTGTCGCGCTTCGGCCTCTCGATTTTCCAGGTCGCCGGGAATGGATATCAGGTCCGACTCTTCGCCCGCCTTGTATTTGTATGCGCGCTCGGAAACGAGATCGACATAGCCGGATATCGACTCGCCGTCGCGGATCGGCACTTCGCGAAGCACCAGCTTGCGCGAGGATACGCCCTGCAGGGCCTCCATAAGGTCGCGCACGCGCACATCCGTATGATCCAGCTTGTTGATGAAAACCATGTGCGGGATTTCATGCTCGTCGAGAAAATGGAACAGCGGGGCCAGCGTCAGCGCCCGTTCGATTTCCGGGTCGCAGACCACGACGGCGACATCGGCCACCATCAGCGCCGACTGGGTATCGTTCCAGAATTCCACCGAGCCGGGGCAATCGAGGAAGTGCCAGGTCTCGCCGAGAAACTTGCCGGTCGCCGCCGAGATCTCGACGCTCATGTCGCGGCCCCTGGCTTCGGGAGAGGCGTCGCCGACTGTGTTTCCGTCTTTCTGGTTACCCCGGCGATCGATCGCCCCGCAGGTATAAAGGAGCGATTCCATCAAGGTCGTCTTGCCGCTGAGGTATGGTCCGACCAATGCTGCGACGCGCGGGGCAGCGGGACTGGTGCCGGGCATATGAGTCTCCTTTCCGGATGATTGAGTGGTTTCATCCGGCGCCCCCGCGCGGGAACGCGGCGACGCCGTTCCCTGTAACACCTTATGGTTCCAGCGCACGGGCCGCGATGCAAGAGAAATCGGCACGGCGGCCACCGCAGCGGCAAAAACACGCAGCGCGCGGCATGTACCGATTGCATTGGCGCAACAATTACCGATAATCCTGTATGATATAGGTGTTGCCCCGTTCATACATTGGGAGTCCGCAATCTCGGACCAGACCGCCTCTTTGCCTCTTTCCGGCCTGCGGATCATCGATCTGTCACGGGTGCTCGCCGGGCCATTCTGTACGGCCCTGCTGGCCGAAATGGGCGCGGACGTCATCAAAGTCGAGACCCCCGGCCGCGGCGACGATGCGCGCCAGTTCCTGCCGTTCAAGGGCGGGGAAAGCGGCCTCTTCATGCTGGTCAACAAGGCGAAGAAGAGCGTTACGCTGAACCTGAAATCGCCGCGCGGGATTGAGATCCTGCACCGGCTGGTCCGGGACGCCGATATCCTGGTGGCCAATTTCCGCCCCGGCGCGGACGCCAGGCTGGGCGCGGATTACGAGACACTGAGGAAGATCAACCCGGCCCTG
>DAOVHN010000559.1 GCA_030671915.1 Pseudomonadota bacterium | reverse complement strand
CGCCATCGGGCCGCCGCGCCACGATATCGGTAAAGGTGCCGCCCCGATCCACCCAGAACTGCCAGCTCGCCGCCCCGCCCGTCTCGTTCATACCCGTAGCTCCGTTAATGCCGGCCCAAAAGAATGGCGCGCAGTTTGATAATTTATCGGTAAATTGTCAACGTTTTGATGCAGAAAATCGATTACAGGCCAGTGGGACGCTTGCGCGCGCCGGTGGTGAGGCGCTAAACAGGCTTTCATGAGCATTTGGGGAAAGATACTCGGCGGCGCGGCGGGGTTTGCGCTGGGCGGACCGTTGGGGGCGCTGATCGGGGCGGCGGCGGGCCATGCGGTGGATTCCTTGCGCCGGCCCAGGGAAACCGACCAGACCAAGTCGATCGCCTTCACCATCGCCATCATCGCGCTGGGCGCCAAGCTGGCCAAGGTGGACGGGGTGGTCACCCGCGACGAGGTGGAGGCCTTCAAGCGGGTCTTCAAGATCCCGCCCAACGAGGTCAAGAATGTCGGGCGCATCTTCGACCAGGCGCGCAAGGACCATCGCGGCTACGAGGCCTACGCCAGCCAGGTCGCCGGCATGTTCCGCAACAACCCCGCGGTGCTGGAGGAACTGCTCTATTGCCTGGCTTTTGTGGCGCGGGCCGACGGGCATGTGCACCCCAACGAGCATGAATTCCTGGCCAACGTCGCCGGGATCTTCGGCCTCGACCAGACCGCCTTCGAGCGCATCACCGCGCTGCGCCCCGACGCCCGCGACGCCGACCCCTGGGGCGTGCTGGGCGTGACCCGCGAGATGTCGGACGATGCGCTGAAATCCGCCTACCGCAAGCTGGTGCGCGAGAATCACCCCGACGCGCTGACAGCGCAGGGCATGCCGGAGGAATTCGTGCAGCTGGCCAACGAACGGCTGGCCGGCATCAACGACGCCTGGGACAGGGTTTCCAAGGAGCGGGGCATCCGCTGATGGCGGGACGATCGGGTAAAGGCGCACCGGCTGGTTCCGGCGGCGGGCTGGGCCTGCGCGACAGTGGGCTGGCGGTGCTGGTCATGGTGATCTGGGGCTTTAATTTCGTGGTCGCCAAGACTGGCCTCGCCGAGCTGCCGCCGATTTTCATGATGGGGCTGCGCTTCACGTTCAGCGCCATACTGCTGGTGCCCTTCGTCGCCATACCGCGCGACAAGATGAAGGAAATCGCGGCCTTGTCGGTGGTTCTGGGGGCCGCGCATTTTTCCATGATGTTCACCGGGCTGAAGACCATCGACGCCTCGACCGCGGCGATCGCGATCCAGCTGCAGGTGCCGTTTTCCGCCTTGCTGGCCACGGTGTTGCTGAGCGACCCGCCGGGCTGGCGGCGCGTGGCCGGCATGGCCGTGGCCTTCGGCGGGGTGGTGCTGATCGCCGGCGAGCCGCGCTTCGCGGGCAGCCTGTGGGCGCTCGGCCTGGTGATCGGGGCGGCCTTCGTCTGGGCGGTCGGCAACATCCAGGTGAAACAGATGGGCGGGATCGACGAGATGGCGCTGCTGGCCTGGATGTCGGTGATGGCGGCGCCGCAGCTTTTCCTGCTGTCCTTCATGCTGGAAGAGGGCCAGTTCGCCGCCGTCCAGGCCGCCACCTGGCGCGGTTGGGGCGCCGTGGCCTATCAGGCGGTTATCGTGGTCGCGATCAGCTACGGAATCTGGTACCGCCTGCTGGCCCGCCACAGCGTCAGCGCCGCGGTGCCCTATACGCTGCTGGTGCCGGTTTTCGGCGTGGCATCGGCCGTGATCTGGCTCGGCGAGACGTTGACGGCGCGGGTCGTTATCGGCGGCGCCATCACCATCGTGGGCGTCGCCATCATCATGCTGCGCCGCCCCCACCTCGCCGACCCCCTGCCCGACGCGCAGATCGACCCGGTCGAGGACCGAAACGAATAAAGCTTGCCGTATTACCCGCGAAGGGGGATCATCGCCCGATGCTGGAACGCCCGTCACCCAACAGAGAACCCCGGCCCGAGGGCGCGACCGTCGATATCCTGGTGCTGCATTACACCGGCATGCCGACCGCCGAGGAGGCGCTGGCGCGCATGTGCGACCCGGCGTCCAAGGTTAGCGCACATTACTGTATCGACGAGGTCGGCACGATCACCCGGCTGGTGCCCGAAGACCAGTGCGCCTGGCATGCGGGCGCCTCGTACTGGCGCGGCTTCCAGAACGTCAATGCGCGCTCGATCGGCATCGAGCTGGTCAACCCCGGCCATGAGTTCGGCTACATCCCCTTCGCCGAGATCCAGATGACCGCGCTGATCCTGCTGGCCTCGGCGATCGTCCGGCGCCACGCCATACCGGTGCGCAACGTGGTCGGCCATTCCGACATCGCGCCCTCGCGCAAGCAGGACCAGGGCGAACTGTGCGACTGGAAGCGCCTGGCCGGGGCGAGAATCGGCCTCTGGCCGGAGCCGGTGGCGGGGGCCGATCCGGAGGACGT
>DAOVHN010000288.1 GCA_030671915.1 Pseudomonadota bacterium | reverse complement strand
GGCCGCCGGCGCGCACCACCGCGCCAAAGGCCTCGCTGCGCCCGTAACCCAGATTGACCAGCGCCGAGACCGCATCCTCGTCGATCCCGCCGGCCGCCGGCGCCGCCTGCCCCCCTGCCACGCGAATGGCCGCCGCCGTGCCCAGCGCGATGCCGCCGACCTTGTCCTTGAGTTCACTGACGATGCGCGCCGCCAGTTTCGGCCCGACGCCGTTGGCGCGCGACAGCGCCGCCTTGTCGGCCGCCGCCACCGCCTGCAGCAAATCGTCCGGCCCCAGCACCGTCAGGATCGCCAGCGCCACCTTCGCGCCAACCCCTTGCACCGTGGTCAGCAGGCGGAACCAATCCAGCTCACCCATATCGGCGAACCCATACAGGTGAATATGATCCTCGCGCACATGGGTCTCTATATATAGCCGCATGGTCGAGCCGTCGGCCGGCAGCTGCCCCAGCGTCCGCCCGGAACAGAACACCAGATAGCCGACCCCGCCGACATCGACGATGATGCGGTCCTCGCCCAGCGGTTCGACATTGCCGGTCAGTCTTGCGATCATTCCGCGGCTCCCGCCATCGGCGCGCGTTCCTGGCCCCACCGCTGGTGGGTTTGGGCGAAATGCGCGTGACAAATCGCCACCGCCAGCGCGTCCGCGGCGTCGGCGCTGGAGAAGTTGCAGCCCGGCAACAGGCGCGAAACCATCATCTGCACCTGTTCCTTGGCGGCATGGCCGACACCGACCACTGACTTCTTGATACGGTTGGCCGAGTATTCGGCGACCGGGATGCCGTGCAGTGCCGGAGCCAGCAGCACGACGCCGCGCGCCTGACCCAACTTCAGCGTGGATTCGGGGTTCTTGTTGACGAAGGTCTCTTCCACCGCCGCCTCCCGCGGACTGAACTCGCTCAACACGGCGACCAGCCCATCATGCAGTTCGCGCAGCCGCGACGCCATGTCCTGGTCCGTCGCGGCCCGGAGGGTACCGTCGGCGACGTAGGTCAGCCGGTTTCCCTCGGCCTCAATGACGCCCCAGCCGGTGTTGCGCAGTCCCGGATCGAAACCGATCAGCCGCATTCGCCCGTCCGTCCGTTCATGTCGTCAGCTGCGACATCACGTCGTCGTCGATCTCGAAATTGGCCGAGACCATCTGCACGTCGTCATTGTCGTCCAGCACATCCAGCAGCTTCAGCAGCGTGGACGCCGTGCCCTCGTCTACCGGCACCGTGTTCTGCGGCCGCCAGACGAGCTTTGCCGATTCCGGCTCGCCGAACAGTTTCTCCAGCTCGCCCGCCACGGCGTGCAGACCGTCCGGCTCGCAGGTGACCACATGGCCACTGTCGCCGGATTCGACATCCGATGCACCGGCCTCCAGCGCAGCCTCAAACATGGCTTCGCTGTCGGCGACCGCGGCCGGGAAGGCGATTTCACCGACACGGTCGAACATGAAGCTCACCGCGCCGGATTCCGCCAGGTTGCCGCCATGCTTGCTGAAAGCCGAACGGATCTCGGATGCGGTACGGTTACGGTTGTCGGTCAACGCCTCGACGATCACGGCGACGCCGCCGGGGGCATAGCCCTCATAGCGGATGTCCTCGTAATCCTCGCCCTCGCCGCCGCCCGCGCCCTTCTTGACGGCGCGCTCGACATTGTCCTTGGGCATGTTCGCTGACTTGGCGGCGGTGATGGCGGCGCGCAGCCTGGGATTGGCTTCCGGATCGCCGCCCCCCATCTTTGCCGCCACGGTGAGCTCGCGGCCCAGCTTGGCGAACAGACTGGCGCGCTTCTTGTCCTGCGCGCCCTTGCGGTACATGATATTCTTGAACTGAGAGTGGCCAGCCATATCGTTCCCGAAAACTTCCTTGCAAACGCTAATTACGGTAATGTATCCTGTCGCACTATACTATATCTAGTGTAGGCGCGAATGGAGAAAATATTGTCAACCGGCCCATCTAAATCAAGCCCGTTGCCTAACAGCGTTTTATGGCAAGATTGCGGCGTGGGAAAGGCCTTAAGAACCTCGCCCATCAAGGAGCGGATATTGTGACTCTTTCTCTTTTCGTGCCCGCCGATCAGAAGGCCGGCAAACCGGCCGAACCAGAGCAGCCCAGCATCGCCGACGAGGTCCTCGCCAAGGCCGAAGCGGCGATCGACCGGCTGGCGGCCGAATATCCCCGGCACGCAGGCCGCGATATCGCGGATATGGACCGATACGCGGAAAATATGGCCAGCGACCAGGATAACCGGACGGCCCATTATAATGAAATCCTGCGGATCGCTCATGACGTTCGCGGCCAGGGCGCCTTGTTCGGCTATCCCCTGATAACCCGCTGTGCGGGTTCGCTGTGCCGGGCCACGCGCCTGCTCGAAGCCCATGACCGCGTCGTACTGGATATCGTCCGCGCCCATGTGGCGGCGATGCAGGCGATACTGGAAACCGGTGTGAACGGCATCGAAAACAGGACAGCATTGGCCATCGCCGCGGGCCTCGAAATGCTGGTGAGCAGCCGCGTAGACCGCTGAGCTCCATCGTCGTCCGCCTATCTGCCGCTGTTCCGCAGTCGTAACATCATTTGTTTTGTTAACCTTCTCTTAGCCCTTCCCGGGCTACGCTTTTTGTTTAGCGTAGACGGGCGGGTACGAGAGACCGCCGGTGGGCACAACATGTACCGCCACCTTGAGCAAGAGCAGGCGCGCGAAAATCCATGGAATCGAACGCAACTAGTGGAGTGAACCAGTATGTCAGGCGCTGGCTCTGGCTGTTGACCGCGGCGGGCGTGGCGGCGCCGACGATCCTGGCTTCGTTGTATTTCTCGGTTACGGACGCCAAGACGGGGGCGGCCACGGTGATGCTGATCGCCGCCGTCGCGATTATCGTGGCGGTCGTGCTTGTTCACCTTTTGGCGCAGGCCCGGGTGGCGGAGCCGCTGGAGAACCTCGACCGCGCCCTGGCCAAACTGCGCGACAAGCTGGAGCATCTGGAAGCCCAGGCGGCCGAACGCGACGCCGCGACGGAAGAGGATGCGCTGGACAGGCAGGACAAAGCAACCGGGGGCCATATGGCCTCCATGGACGAACTTCTGGCGGAGACGGCAAGGTCCATGGCCGCCGAGGCGGAGGCCCTGAGGGACGAGGCGCGCGGCGTTGCCGAGGCCATCGGCCAGGCGGGCGAGGCCACCGGCGACGTCGCCGCCACCATCGCGCAGACCGGGGACGGCGCGGCGTCGGTGGCCGGGGCGATCGACGACCTGCATACCAATATCGAGAAAATCGGCGAGCAGGTGATGCATTCGGCCACCATCGCGGCCAGCGCGGTGCAGGAAATGCACAAAGCCAACGAGATCGTCGGAACGCTTGGCGAGGCGGCCCAGGAAATCAGCGGCGTCGCCGACCTTATCAACAACATCGCCGGCCAGACCAACCTGCTCGCGCTGAACGCCACCATCGAGGCGGCGCGTGCCGGCGACGCCGGCAAAGGTTTCGCGGTCGTCGCCGGCGAGGTCAAGAACCTGGCCAGCCAGACGGCGAAGGCCACCGTGGGCATCAACGAACAGATCCAGGCCATCCAGGACAAGACCGGCAGCGCCATCGAGGCGATCGGCATGGTCAGCGACGTCATAGCGGAAATCTTCGACCTCGCGACCGACGTCGCCGGCGAGGTGGACGAACAGGGCGATGCAGTGAGCGAGATTGCAGTCAATGTGCGTCGAGTGTCCGACGACGCCGCGGACGCCGCCGTAAAAATGGCCGGTATGAACTCGACCGCCGAACAGGCGGCGCGGATGTCGGACAAGCTGGTGACCGCATCGCAGTCGATCTCCAGCCTGTCCGGAGATTTCCGGGATCGCATAGAACGATTTCTGGCGGGCAGCGGGATCGCCTGATACAGCCTATCCGTTTGCTCCAGACCGGGGCCGTCCTTCGGGGTGGCCCTTTTTCATGGGCCGCGCGGCGCTCAGCGGAGCCCGGTGTTGCCCGGAATATCGGTGCCGCGCGAATATCCGATAACCCGATATAAACTAAGATATTACCACTATTTATATATTATGTACGGCTGTTTACCACGTATGTGTTGCGACGTTTGAGCACAGACCGGATTAACCCAGGCTTAACCCCCCCCTAATAGGGTCTTTGCAGTGTAGTGATCGACTGATCAGCCGGTCCAGGCTACCCCGCATGCGGGACGCCATAACGCTTTTTTTGCCCTTCGGGGCTCTATTTCATCGGGAGTTACGAGTATGTCAGGGATTACCAAAACACTTCTTTCGGCGACCGCGCTGCTCGCAGTGGCGGCCATGCCCGCTTTCGCGGGCTCCATCGAAATCAGCGACGCGGTCGCCCAT